>JBBATT010000216.1:2575-4712 GCA_040398605.1 Chakrabartia sp. | reverse complement strand
GTCCTCGGCTTGAACAACGAAGATTCAAGCGGCCAGTGGGGCGGCGTTGTGCTTTCGGGCCGTGCGCCGATCACCGACTGCGCAGCACCTGCTGCAACGCCGGGCACCGTCGCTTGCGAACGTCAGGTTGAAGGCGCGATTGACCCTGCCCTTTATGGCGGTGCCAACTCGGCCGACAACAGCGGCACGATGAAGTTCGTCCAGATCCGTTATTCGGGCTTCGTGCTCTCGGGCAACAGCGAGCTGCAGGCCCTCACCACGGGCGGAACGGGCTCCGGCACAGTCCTGGAAAACATCCAGTCCGCAAACAGCTCGGACGATGGCGCTGAATTCTTCGGTGGCTCCGTCAACCTGAAGCGCTTCATCTCGGTTGGTGCCGAAGACGATAACCTCGACACCGACACGGGGCTGAAGGCGAACTTCCAGTATGTCATCGCTGTGCAGCGCACCGGCTTTGGCGACTCGATGATCGAAGCTGACTCTGACAATGCAAACGATGCCAACACACCGCGTCAGAACACGAAGTTGTCCAACTTCACCTTCGTTCAGCGCAACAACGTATCGAACCAGACCGCTTTCCTGCTGCGTGGCGGCACCGACTACACGATGGCCAACGGCGTTATTGTTGCCCCCACGGCAACGAACTGCCTGCGCATCAGCCGCACTCAAACGGCCTCAGCCACAGTTGATGCAGCCATCGACGAAGCCGGTGCGCCGGTCTTCCGTTCGGTTGTGATGCAGTGCAGTGCCGCACCGTTCGCTGGCTCCAACGGCGTGACCGCTGCTGAAGTCCAGACGATCTTCGGTTCGGGAGCCAACAACAACAACTCGGCCTTCACCGCATCGCTCAGCAACGTATTTGTCAACGGTGCCAACGAAACGGCTGTCACGGCATTTGATGCCAAGACACTTAACGCCTATTTCGACACCACGGCTTATGTCGGTGCAGTTCGCAACGCGTCGGATACTTGGTACGAAGGTTGGACGTGCAACACCGCAGCTGCAAGCTTCGGTACGGCCAACACCGGACTCTGCACGACGCTGCCGACCTACTGATCTTAAGTCGCAGATTATTGGGGCGGGGCGTTGCGCGAAAGGGCAGCTCCCCGCCATTTTTTCAGAATTACAAAAGGGGTTCCGTGATGTCGACGCCGTTCCGGCTTGCCAGCCTGCTGCTCGTCTCGTCTGCGCTAGTCGCACCATCCGTTGCTGTCGCGCAGAATGCGCCGGCCGCCAATCCGGAGCCGCAGGCCATGCCTGTTGCGACCGAAGAAGCGCCGGCGTCTGTCGACGCCGCAACGCCAGAGGCGGCTGAAGCCGCCGAAGCTCCGGTGGATGTCTCTATCCCCGGCGGTGGAGGCGACATTGTTGTGACGGGTCGACGTTCCACGTCGAACATCGCGAAATCTGCCCCGCAGGTGGTTTCAATCCTGTCGTCGGTCGACATCGCCCGCACCGGTGAAGGTGACATTGCAGGCGCCTTGTCCCGCGTGACAGGCCTCAGCGTCGTCGGCAACGGCTTCGTGTTTGTGCGCGGCCTTGGGGATCGTTATTCGCTCGCGCTGCTCAACGGCTCGCCCCTGTCCAGCCCAGAGCCGCTCAAGCGCGTCGTGCCGCTTGATCTGTTCCCGACCAACATCATTGCATCGTCGCTTGTTCAAAAGAGCTATTCGGTCAACTTCCCCGGTGAATTCGGCGGCGGCGTCATCAACCTGACGACAAAGGCCATTCCGGAAGAGCCTTTCCTGTCGATCAGCACCTCGGTTCAGGCTGACAGCGAAGCGACCAACAAGCTCGGCTACACCTATTATGGCAGCTCGATCGACTGGTCGGGCTTCACCAATGCCAACCGCGATCTGCCGCCCGCGCTGACGAAGTTTCTCGCCAGTGGCAAGCGGATGTCGGAAGGCACTGTGAATACGCAAGAAATTGCCGCAGAACTGTTCAGCGCCCGGAATTCCGTTGTGCAGCGTGTTCCTCGCCTTGCTCCAAACTTCTCGCTGGGTGTGTCCGGCGGTCGCTCTTGGGATGTGGGTGATGATGCGACACTCGGCCTGATCGCGACGGCTGCTTACAGCAACAAGTGGCGCTCACGCGACACGCTCCAGCAAACAGCGGCTACCGAAGACCTTTCGGA
>JBBATT010000216.1:0-2565 GCA_040398605.1 Chakrabartia sp. | reverse complement strand
AACGGCCTGTTCGGTCTTGGGCTTGAATTTGGCGACAACAAGATCCGTTGGACCAACCTCTACATCCGCGACACGTTGAAGCAGACCCGTCTGGGTCAGGGCACACGTCAGACGACATCGCCCACCGCAACGCTGCTGCAGCAGAATACTGCGTGGTATGAGCGGCAGTTGATCGACTCGCATGCCGTGGCAGAGCTGAAGCTGACGCCGGAACTCAGCATGGATATCCGTGCTGGCTATGCCAACGCCCAGCGTGAGGCTCCGTTCGAAAACTCGTTCGAGTATATCCGAACCAATGCGGCTGGCGATCCTTACGGTAATCTGTTCATCAACCGCTTGAACAATGGTCAGTCCGGCAGCGCCCAGTCGGTGTTTTCAAACCTGAATGAAGACCTTTGGTCAGCCAGTACGGATTTGACCTATCGCTTCATGCCGGAACTGCGCGCTACGATTGGCTATGCGTTTTCAGATACGAAGCGCCGCACTGAGCGTCGTGAGTTTCTGGTTGTTGCGCCGGGCAGCATGCCGCTTGGTGTAGACCTACTCCGCCCCGATTTGCTGCTGTCGAAGAACGTCATCAACGCGTTCCAAATTGGGCTGATTGACGCGAACGAAGGCAACCCGGTTTTCGATGCAAAACTGCGTAACCACGCCGGGTACCTGCAAATCCAGGCAGAACTGACGCCGGAACTGTCGCTGAACACAGGTGTGCGTTTTGAAAAGGCAGACCAGTCGGTCACGCCGATTCAGGTGTTCACCACGCCGACGGCCTCGCTTGCTGCGACCAGCCTAAGCCGTGAATATTGGCTGCCGGCCATGACATTGACCTATCAGGTCAATCCAGAAATGCAGCTGCGCCTGAACGGATCGAAGACGATCGCCCGCCCGCAGTTCCGCGAACTAATCTTCCAGCGCTATTTTGATCCGGACGCAAACCGTCTGTTCAACGGTAACCCGCTGCTGATCGACAGCCAGTTGTACAACGCAGAAGCGCGCTACGAATGGTATTTCGCACGTGATCAGCGCGTTTCAGTTGCGGGCTTCTACAAGCAGATCAAGAACCCGATCGAAACCTATTCGAGCTTCAGCGACAATACGGTCATTTCCAGCTTCGCAAACGCACCAGAAGCAACGCTCTACGGGGCCGAGCTCGAACTGCAGAAGTACTTCCCACTCGAAGGGTTGGGCAGTGCAAGCTGGCTCGCGTCGCGTCGTTTGGCCGTGATTGCCAACTACACGTACACGACGTCAAAGCTGAGCGTGAAGGAAGCGGATAAAGTCGCCGTTTTCGCGCAGGCATCGACCCGTGCGCTTGACTTCTTCCGTGACGGATCAGCCCTCACCGGCCAGTCGGATCACCTCGTCAACCTTCAGCTGGGCATCGAAGATCAGGACCGTCTGTCACAACAGACACTGCTCATCACCTATGCCACCGACCGCGTCACCAGCCGCGGCGCGGGCTTCCAGCCGGACATCATTGAACGTCCCGGTCTGCGTCTCGATTTCGTGGCGCGCGAAGGCTTCAAGGTGTTTGGTCGCGAAGGCGAGCTGAGCTTTGAAGCGCGCAACCTGCTGCGCGTTCAGTATAAAGAGTTCCAGCAGAACGGTGACAACATCATTTACTACAACAAATACCGGATGGGGACGACGTTCGAGCTCGGCTTGACCTTCAAGTTCTGAGTGCGATGACGGGCCGGTGGTTTTCAACCTTCGGCCCTGATGTCGACAAGGTCGGGTTCAAATCGGGCCGCAGACATAGTTCTGCGGCCCGAATTATGTCTGTCGCAAATGTGTAATAGAAATGTCATAGGCGTCCCGTTCTGCAGTAAGCGAGGAGTCCCGGTGGGCCCGACTACACGATCTGAATGCCCGGCCAGCCTTACCTGTGGCGGCCCTGCGTGATGCGTGCGGATTTCTGGCCGCTTGCGCGCCGCCTGACCCTGATTCTGCTCGGCGCCATCCTCGCCTTTCAAGGCGCCCGGCTGATCTGGGCCACAACAAAACCGCTTGGGCCGCTTGGCAATTGGCCGCAGGCAACATCGCTTCAGGGCACCCTGGCGACGCTTGATCTTGGCACGCTTGATCCCTTTGGCGGCACCGATGCCGACGCCAATGGATCAACGGTCACATCGCTGACGCTCAAGCTCTTTGGCGTGAGCCTCAATGAGGCGACTGGCCTTGGCAGCGCGATCATCGCCGCGCCGGATGGTGTCCAATCCAGCTTTGCTGTGGGGGATGAGATTGTCCCCGGCGTACGGCTGAAGGCCGTCGCTTACGATCACGTCACTTTGGACAATGGTGGCGCGGATGAAACGCTGTTTCTCGATCAGTCTGTTGCAGCCCCCGGCGGCGCAGCGGGCGATGCAGACGGCAAGACAGGATCATCAGGCACAGGTGCGCTCAATGCGGCAAGCTTTACCACCGATATCTCGCTGACGCCGCGCAACGTAGGCGGCAAGATCACCGGATTTCTCGTCCAGCCCAAGGGGGAAGGCGGCGCCTTTAACGCCGCCGGCCTGAAACCGGGCGACGTCATTGTCAGCCTAAACGGCGTCCCCGCGCAGT
>JBBATT010000215.1:0-4714 GCA_040398605.1 Chakrabartia sp. | reverse complement strand
TCCCCGCCCATGTCGCGGACGGACCAGATGGCGCGCGTTTGCTGCACCGATTGGGTGAGCACGGCGTCCTCGGCCAAGCCTAGTTCAAAGGCGGCTTCGAGGAAATCCGACAGCTCAGCCTCGGCCTGTTCGCCTGAGGAAGAGACTTCGGTGATGACATAGCAGCCGGACCCCGGCGCAAGCGGCGGCGGGGCGGACTGCTTGGCAGAAGCGGGCGTATAGAAGGAGGGCCACATGACCTCAAACGCCGACAGGCTGTCGCCCAGCCGATCGCGCGCGAGCCTCAAGAATCGTTCAACGCCGGCATAGTCGGCAAAGCTTGCCAAGGACGTCGCCACGCTGCGCGGCTTGGGCGCCATGCGCAGCACAACACGCGTTATGATGCCCAAGGTGCCTTCACTGCCGATGAAGATCTGTTTCAAATCATAAGCGGCATTGTTCTTGAGCATCTGGTTCATCGACGAGACGATCGTGCCGTCGGCGAGCACGGCTTCCAGCCCAAGCACCATGGCGCGCGCCATGCCATAACGCAGCACCCGGTTGCCGCCGGCATTGGTCGAGAGGTTGCCGCCGATCTGACAGGTGCCGCGTGAGCCAATATCAAGCGGAAAGAGCATACCTGCTGCGTCCGCCGCGATCTGGATCGCCTCCAGCGGCACGCCCGCCTGCGTCGTCAGCGTCTGCGAGACAGGGTCCACCGCTTCGATGTTGTTCATCCGCTCCATCGAGATCAGCAGCGCACCCTCGTTCGGCACGGTGCCGCCGGTCAATCCGGTCAGCCCGCCTTGGGGCACGACAGAGATGCGGTGCGCGGTTGCGATCTTCAACGCGTCAGACACCTCTTGCGTCGAGCGTGGTCGGAACAATGCGAGCGGCTTGACGCCCGGCTCCGCACGCATCAGCCAGTCGCCGAAATATTTGTCGCTGATCTCAGTTTCGGGCGGATTATGAGGGAAGGCCGCGATCAACGCGTCGAGGGCGGATGACATGGTTGGAGGCTCTCCCAGTTTGTATGTGTCGCGTATCATTGCGCTTCTGGCAATGGAGCGTAAGATGCAAGCCATGATATGGGAAGAGGTGAAGGCCCTTGTCGATGATCGCATCGATGACGGCTGGTTCAGCGTGCACAAACGGGCGTTTACAGCGCAAGAGGTTTTTGACCTGGAGATGCGGCATGTCTTTGAAGGCGGCTGGGTCTTCCTCGGCATGGCCAGCCAGCTGCCCAACCCGCATGACTATCTGACGACCACGGTTGGCCGCGTGCCGGTGGTCGTGATGCGCGATGGGGAGGGGGCGCTTGGCGCTCATATCAACGCCTGTACGCACAAAGGCGCGCTCATCTGCCACAAGCGGACCGGCAGCGGGCGGCTCCATGTCTGCCGCTATCACAGCTGGAGCTATGACAGCGCGGGCAAGAATGTCGCGGTGAAGGCGATGAAGGACGGCGCCTATTCCGACGCGTTCAAGGCGTTTGACCGCAACCTCGTCCGCCTTGCCGCTTTTGCCGATTATCGTGGCTTCCTGTTCGGCAGTCTGGTTGAGACGTGTCCGATCGAAGAGCATCTGGGCGAAGCGCGCCACATGTTGGATTTGGCCGCTGATCAGGGCGAGGACGGGCTGGAGCTTGTGCCGGGAGAAGTCATTTTCACCTATGACGGCAACTGGAAACTCCAGCTCGAAAACTGTGCCGACGCCTACCACTTCACGTCTGCACATCCCTCCTATCTCCAACTCGTTGAAAAGCGGCGGCGGGAGGAAAAGGCGAACACCGTCAAATCCGTTTGGGGCGAAAACTCCGCCTGGAGCGAGATGACGGAAGGTGTGACCGGCGGCACCTACGCGTTTGAGGAAGGCCATGTCGTCAACTGGCAGATCATCCCGTTGAGCGACACTGTGCCATTGGCCGACCGCGCCGAAATACTGGCCGCGCGGCACGGCGAGAAGCGCCGCGACTGGATGGTCAACATGCGCAACGTCACCATCTTCCCCAATATGCAGATCGCCGAAAACGCGTCGAGCCAGCTGCGCATCATCCGGCCCATTGCACCGGGGCTAACCGAGATGCGGACCTTCTGCGTCGCGCCCAAGGGGGAAAGCAGCGAAGCCCGCCGAAAGCGCATTCGCAACTATGAGGATTTCTTCAACCCCACCGGCATGGCCACGCCCGATGATACCGTTAGCTATGCCGATTGTCAGGATGGGCACGCCAATCCGTCACAGCCTTGGCTGCTTGGCTATAGCCGGGGGATGACGAGCGTGCAGCAGGGCGCGGATGAGTTTGCCGATGTGCTCAACATGACGCCCGACCGTAGCCAGCCTTGTGGGTCGCAGCTCTGTGATGAGACGCTGTTCCACAGCTATTACCGCGCCTGGCTCGCGCGGCTGCAGATGGGCATGGAGCGCGACGCATGATCACGCGGGCTGAGGCCGAAGACCTGATCGCTCGCGAAAGTCTGGCGCTCGATCGGTGTGACTGGGACGGGTGGCTCGCGCTCTTCACCGAGGATTGCTGTTACTGGATGCCCGCCTGGCGCGATGAGGAAACGCCGACGCAAGACCCGCAGACTGAGCTGTCGCTCATCTGGTATCAGGGGCGGCACAATCTGGAAGACCGCGTCTGGCGTGTGAAGTCGGGCCTGTCGGTGGCGTCGGTGCCGCTGATGCGCACGTCGCACCATGTGTCGAATGTCCTCGTTGAAGGTGAAGACCGCGTGGCGGCCAGCTTTGCGGTTCACGTCCACAACACCAAAAGGCGGGGCGACCATGTGTTCTTTGGGCGGTATGAATATCGGCTGATGCGTGAGGGCGATGGCCTGAAGATTGCCGAGAAGAAGATTCTGCTGATGAACGACTATATCCCGGCGGTGGCTGATTTTTACATGCTGTGAGTGGCGTGGACAAATTCGCGGTTGCGGCGGACATCGCCTTTAAATCCCCCCGTCGCCCCGTGCTTGACACGGGGCTTGGCTCGCTCACCCACCTGCATTGGTATTCACACCCCTTGAGATAGGCGCCGCGCACGCTAGTCTCTTGTTGCGCTGCACAATTGCGCCGGAGGATCTGGGATGAAGACGAGTGCGGACCTACGGGAACGCTTAAAGGCGCTCCACCTTCAGACGGCGGAAACGCCGATCTTCAACCCCGTCTTTCAGTTGAGCCTTGATCTCTCGCGCCAGATTGAAAATGGCGGCCTGCCGCTGGATGAGGTCGCAGCGCTTGTTGATGAGCTGGAGTGTGAAGCGCTCGAAAGCCGCGCGGGCCATGTGCGCGATCTGTTGTCGCCCGTCGCACGGGACGCGAACCTCACCCGCCTGCATGAGATCGTAGCGGCGTCCGCCACCGACTTTGAAAGCTTCGCCGCGCGCTGGGCTCGCCCGTTGCTCCATGCCGTCTTTACCGCGCACCCGACCTTCCTGCTGAGCCCGGCCCAAAGCGACGCCGTGGCCGAGGCCGTTGCCAGCGACGATGGGGGTGCCGTCTGTGCTGCGAGCCGCAATCGCCCGGCGATCACGCTCGATTTCGAACATGACGAGGCGATGGCCGCCCTCGGGCGTGCCGCCCAAGCGCGCGATGCGCTGACCGGCGTCGTGCTCGATGTTGCCGCCGCCACATGGCCCGACCGCTGGACCCAGCTTTTGCCGCAGCCTTATCGTCTCGCGACATGGGTCGGCTATGACATGGATGGCCGCACCGATATTAGCTGGTCGACCTCGCTGCGCTATCGCCTGTCGGAAAAGGCGCTGCGCTTGTCCGGTTATGCCGCGCAGTTGGTGGCGATTAATCCCGTTCACCCGCTCATCGACACATTGCGGGGGGCAGAGGCGCACAGCCGGGATATGGCGGACCGGTTCGCGTGCGATCTCTCCACGCCAGAGGCGCTGTCCGATGCGGCCAATGCGCTGACAGCGGCGCACCCGGACAAGATCATTTCTCTGGTGCCGGTCATCGACCAATTGATGGCCGAAGCCGCTTCCGCCGCGCCCGAGACAGCCAAGGCGCTCCTCGTCCTCGTCTCGGCCATGAAAGCCGATGGGCTCGGCATGGGCTGGGTGCATTTCCGCGTGAACACGTCGCAGCTCCACAATGCCATCCGCCGCCGGATTGATCCGGACAACACGCTTGATCTGGGCAGCCGCACCGCGCTGCAAAAGGTGCGCGTTCTCTTGGAAAGCGTGACGCCGCTGCGCTCCAATTTTGCCGCGCTCGCCATTGAGAGCACGACGGCGCTGCGGCAGTTCCTCGCCATGGTTCAGATCCTCCATCATGTGGATGGGGACGCGCCGATCCGGATGCTGATCGCGGAATGTGAACAGCCACAGACCGTGCTCGCCGCCCTCTATTTCGCGAAGCTGTTCGGCATTGAGGGCAAGGTGGATGTCTCGCCCCTGTTCGAAACCGAAAGTGCGATGGAACATGGCGCGCGCTTCTTGGACGCTATGCTCGCCGAGCCAACCTATCAGGCCTATGCGCGGGTGCGCGGCCGTGTCTCCATCCAGACGGGCTTTTCGGATGCCGGGCGGTTTGTGGGGCAGCTCCCTGCCGCATTGGCCATTGAACGGCTGCACGGGCGGCTGGCGCGCATCATGGCGCGGCATGGGCTGACCGACGTCGCCGCGCTGATCTTCAACACGCATGGCGAATCGATGGGGCGCGGCGCCCACCCGGTGAGTATTGCCGACCGGATGCACTATCCGATGAGTGAGTGGGCACGCCA
>JBBATT010000214.1:0-4726 GCA_040398605.1 Chakrabartia sp. | reverse complement strand
GGGGTTTTTTGTCGAAGCCGGGGAAGGTTTCGGGCCGCGGCAAGCCGACGAGCGCGCCGTCCATGGCATAGGTCCAGGCGTGATAGGGGCAGACCATGCGGGCCGCGCAGACGGTTTCATCGCCCTCGAGGAGCCGTGTGCCCCGGTGCCTACAGACGTTAAGGAAGACATGCGCCTCTCCGTCTTTGTCGCGCGTGATCAGGAGCGGCCTGCCAAAGCCGTCATGCGGCACCGCCATATTGGGTTCCGGCACCAGCGCAGACGGGGCGATGACTTGCGGCAGGCGGTCAAACAGCGCTGCCCTTTCCTTCGCGAACCAGTCTGGGTCAGTATACCGACTTGCGGGCACCGTGGTGATCTCTCGCGGCGCCTGAACACTGTCATCCGCAATGCGTTGGGCAAGCGCGACTTGTCCAGCAGTGGGCGTCATCATGTTCATGACGGGACTATCCTTCTCCGTTTATCGCGCTAGTTTGCCCGAATTCGAGCGGGGAGCAAGTTGCATGAGTGAAACCAGCCAATCCGTAGGGGCAGCAGAACCGGGCCTATGGGGCGCGGTAAAGCCTTATCTGGAAAAGGAATCGCTGGCGGCCTTCTTTGTCGGTGTCTCTTCAGGCTTTCCTTATGCGATGATCGGGGCCACGCTGACCACGCGGCTGGCGCAAGATGGTATCGATAAGAAGACGGTGACGGCCTTCACGCTCGCCTTTCTCGTCTACAATCTCAAGGTATTTTGGGCGTGGATCGTCGATGGCATTCGCCTGCCATTGATCGGCCATTTAGGCCAGCGGGTGTCTTGGTTGCTCGTCTCCGGGCTTGCCGTGATGGCCGCTGTCATCAACCTCGCGCTGGTTGATCCATCGGCGGATATAGGGGTGACGGTTCTGGCCGCAATACTTGTTGGTGCCGCTGGGGCGACGTTTGACATTGTGATTGATGCCTACCGTATCGAGACGCTGAAGCCTTATCAGCTCGGTGTCGGCTCCGGCATGTCGCAATATGGTTGGCGGATTGGCTCTGCCGGGGCAGGGGCCTTGGCGCTCGTGCTGGCAGACCGCGTCGGTTGGTCGGCAGCCTATATGGCGTGTGCCCTGTTCGCGCTTCCGGCAATGCTGACAGGTCTCTGGCTGGGGGAACCCAAACGTCATGTGGTGACCAATGAGAAGCGGTCTGTCGGCAACGTTCTCTCGTCGATCATCGGGCCGTTCACAGAGTTTTTCCAGAGATCCGGCGCTTTCCTCGTGCTCCTTTTCATCTTGGTGCACAAAATCGGCGATACGCTTGCCAATCTGACATTCCGACTACTGTTTGACGACCTTGGCTACACCAATGACGAGATTGCCATTTACGACGTTGGGGTCGGGTTTTGGGCCTATCTTATCGGGATTTTTGTTGGTGGGATCATCTTTGCCAAAATTGGCCTGAAAAGATCGGTGCTGATTGCGCTGGTGCTCATGGCCGTGTCCAATCTCAGCTTTGCAGGGCTTGCCGCTTCCGGTCACAGCAATTGGGCGATGGCCGGTGCGATTGGCTTTGAGAACTTCGCGAGCGGCTACGCCGGTGTCGTCATTGTCGCCTATTTCTCGGCCTTGTGTGATCTGCGCTTCACCGGCGCGCAATATGCACTGATTTCAGCAGGCGCGAGTGTTGTCGGGCGCTTCCTGACGGGCACGACTGCGGGCGGGCTGATTGAATCGCTCGGCTATGTGAACTTCTATCTGCTGACCACGGTTGCAGCGGTGCCGGGTATCGTAATCTTCTGGATCATGATGCGCACAGGACTGGTCGATGCAGCGATGGGTACGGCGGGCGAAAAGGCCTAATCCGGCAGCGGACCATTTTCCTTGAGGACGACGCCCGCCAGATAGAGCGAGCCGAGGATGGCGACACGGCGCACGTCGCCTCGAGCGCCAAGTTGGCGCAGCGCGCTTCCGACATCAGGCGCGGTTGCAGTCGTCCCAATGCCCGCTGATTGTGCCATCGCAGCCAAATCTTCCGGCGCATGACAGTCATGGCCCGGCGTGGGAACCGCAGTCACGCTGCGGACGACCGGTGCGATAATCTTGAGGAATTTGGCCGCGTCCTTATTGGCCAACATGCCAATGATGATGTCGACAGATGGACCACGCAGAAAGGTTGCAGCAATGGCTTCGGCGGCATTGGGATTATGCCCCCCGTCGAGCCAGAGTTGGGCGGGCTTAATGGCGTCAACAAAAGGACCAGAGGTGAGGCGCTGCATCCGCGCTGGCCACTGGGTGTTTTCCATCGCCAGGGTGAACGCGTGGTCACGCAAGGTCATCCGATCCTGATGCCGCAGCATCGCGATCGCAAGGCCTGCATTGGCGACCTGATGATCCCCGGCCATATGCGGTAGCGGAAGCCGGAGTGACCCTTTGGCATCGCGGTAGATGAGCGCGTCGCCTTTGAGTTGGCAATGCCAGTCGCGCCCTTGGACAAGCATCGGGGCATCAATGGCAGCGGCCACGTCCGCAATGCGACCCGCAACGGCGTCCGGATAGACTATCGTCACCAGTGGTGCGCCAGCTTTGGCGATCCCTGCCTTTTCAAAACCAATCCGCTCCAGCGGCGCAAAGTCCGGGCCGTTCTCGGGATCGAGCAGGAACGCCTCATGGTCGATCCCCAATTGCGCGATCCCGCAGATCAGTGGTTTGGGGATGATGTTGGTCGCGTCTAGCCTGCCGCCAAGCCCGACTTCAATGATCGTCGCATCGGCCTTTGTGCGTGAAAAGGCGAGGAAGGCGGCGGCTGTCGTCGCTTCAAAGAAACTTGGTGCAAGGTGATCGGCTTCGGCGGCATCCAGCACTTCGGCAAGGAGCGGCGCTAAAGCCTCGTCCGAAATGAGCTTTCCAGCGACCCGAATGCGCTCATTAAAGCGGACAAGATGCGGGCTGGTATAGACATGGACCCGGCGGCCCGCTGCTTCAAGCGCGGTGCGCAGGAAGGCGCAGGTCGAGCCTTTGCCGTTCGTGCCCGCGACATGGAACACAGGTGGAAGATCCAGATGCGGATTGTCGAGCAGCGCGAGCAGCCGCTCAATCCGTTCCAGCCCCAAAATGTCACGACCGGGCGACAATTGGGCGAAACGGTCTAGCTGCGCCTGAACCGCAGGGTCGTCGGAATACGCATGGTCTGCCACGAAAATTTAGGCCGCGGCCTTTTCCGGCATCAGATAGCCGATCAGACGGCCCAGCGTCTCGCGTAGGTCCTTCCGTTCGACGACCATGTCGAGCATGCCGTGATCAAGCAGATATTCCGCGCGTTGGAACCCTTCGGGAAGCTTTTCACGAATGGTATCCTGAATGACTCGCTGACCCGCAAAGCCGATCAGGGCATTGGGTTCGGCCATCTGCACATCGCCGAGCATGGCATAGCTGGCAGTGACGCCCCCGGTGGTCGGGTCCGTCATCACGACGATATAGGGCAGGCCGGCTTCCCGCAGTTGCGCGATGGCAACAGTAGTGCGGGGCATCTGCATCAGAGAGAGAATGCCTTCCTGCATACGCGCGCCACCGGCTGCGGTGAAGATGATGTAAGGCACTTTGTCGGCCAGCGCAGCTTTGGCGCCTGAGATGAAGGCTTCACCTACGCCGACACCCATGGAGCCGCCCATGAAGGCGAAGTCCTGCACGCCGACAACAACGCCTTGGCCTTCGATACGGCCCTTGGCATTGAGGAGCGCATCATGCTCACCCGTCGCCGCGCGGGCGGCCTTGATCCGGTCGACATATTTCTTGGAATCGCGAAACTTCAACGGGTCTTCGGGAGCACGCGGGCTCGGCAACATCGACCAGCTGTTCTCGTCGAAAATCTGGTGGAATCGCGCATGC
The DNA here is from genome assembly GCA_040398605.1 of Chakrabartia sp. Classification (GTDB taxonomy): domain Bacteria; phylum Pseudomonadota; class Alphaproteobacteria; order Sphingomonadales; family Sphingomonadaceae; genus Aquisediminimonas. Next base: position 878 of record JBBATT010000214.1, on the reverse strand, counting down.
GGCCCGATGCGACCATGATGGCCACAGACGGTGCAGACGGACAAATTCTCTTCATATTCCTTGATGAAGATCATCTGCGAGCAAGACGGGCACTTGTTCCAGAGATTGCCCTCAGTTTCGCGCTTGGCGATGAAGGGCATCGCATTGCGGACGCGGGTCAGCCAGTTCATGCGGTTTTCTCCCGGGCGTGGTCCATCGCTGTGCGCAGCGACCGGACGAAATCGCGGACTTTGGCAGGAGCGTTGGCGCCTTCGGCCGCAACGATATCAATGATGGCCGACCCGACAACAACGCCGTCAGCCACTTTGGCAATGTCAGCGGCCCGTTCAGGTGTGCGCACGCCAAAGCCGACCGCGACGGGAATGTCAGTAGCGGCTTTGAGACGCGCAACAGCCTCTTCAATCGAGGTTTGCGCCGCCTGCTGCAGACCCGTGATCCCTGCGACCGAGACGTAATAGAGAAAGCCCGACGAGCCTTCGAGAACAGCGGGAAGCCTCCCCGCATCGGTCGTCGGCGTCGCAAGGCGGATCAACGAAATGCCTTTGGCCCGCAGGGCGGGGCCAAGTTCCGGGTCTTCTTCCGGAGGAATGTCCACGCAAATGACGCCATCGACACCGGCCTTGGTGCATTCTTCGGCAAACCAGTCTGCACCGCGGATCGTCATTGGGTTGGCATAGCCCATAAGGACGAGCGGCACATTGGGGTGGCGCGCGCGAAAGCCTGTGGCGATGGCCAAGATATCGGCCGTCTTTGTGCCCGCGCCAAGGCTGCGGAGGTTTGCCCGCTGAATGGCGGGGCCATCGGCCATCGGGTCGCTGAAGGGCACGCCCAGTTCGATGATGTCGACACCAGCGGCGGGCAGGCCCTTCATCACGGCC
>JBBATT010000213.1:0-4735 GCA_040398605.1 Chakrabartia sp. | reverse complement strand
GGTCTGCCCCGTCGACCCATGTAATTACTGCATCAACTTCAAACATTTACGGCGCTTCTCAACCGGGCGGGAGAGGCCGCTTAGGGGTGAACGCCCCGTTTGGGAACCGCAAACAGCGTTGGTAGAAATACCCAAAAGGACAGGGGGCTCCCTAAAGCACCTTGCCCAAAATCTTACCCGGATTGCCGCGCAGGGCGGCTTCTTCGCTGCCCATATAATTGAAGACGCCCTTCATCGCTTGTTGCGTCACGCTATCGGTCAGCTTGTCATTGCTGAGGCCGAGCGCGCCGAGCAGGCCGCCTGCACTGCCAAGCTTCGCCAATTGATCAAACGCGCCCACCTTGGTGAGGGCTGTGACGATGAGCGGGCGGACTTTGGTGCCCAGTTCCACGCCTGCTGTGCGTTCCAGATAGTTGGTGCCGCCTGTCTTGGTCGCGACGATGCCGGGGACGTCGGTGATCTTCAGGCCGCTGATCGCGCTACGGAACACAGGCTTGGCTTCCCCCGCCGCGAGGCTGGCCGCGTCGTTCAGCGATTTGGTGAGCTTGGTCGTCAGCCCCAATTTATCGCCACCCTGCATCAACTTGCGGGCGAGTTTGCCGCCGGTGCCGGGCAGGAGGATCCGGATCGCGGTGTCGCGGTAGAACCCATCGGGCAGCGCCAGCTTGGTGAGCGCACTGTCCGATGCATTGCCGAGCAACTTGGTGAGGCCCAGCCCGTCGAGCAAACTGGCTGCGGCCGGACCCGGCATCAGCACAAGGCCGCCCGTGGCCATCATCCCGCCCAGCGCCGCGCGGCGTGTCCAGATATCGGTCATGTCTCTCTCCCACCAAGCCCGCCGGAAACGCGGCGGAAAACCAAGGCTAAGGCCCAGAAATCCGCCATGCAACGCCCATGTGCCAAGCCCCTGATCGGCAACGAAAAAGCCCCGCCGTACATCCGGGCGGGGCTTCTTGCGTTGGCAGGCGGACCAGATGGGAGAGGAGGGGCCGCCGCCGGGAAATGGGGGAGAACGCCGCGCCTTAGCGCGAAGCGACTTCCACAATGCCCTTCAACGGCTTCACTTCGGAAAGCTTAAAGTTGACGGGGTTGTTGTTGAAGTGCCCAACGACGCTGAACTTCGACACGGCGAGCTTGAACGGAACGCCCGCAGACGTCTTGCCGGTGATGACGCGGCCATTCGGTGTTTCAGAAACGGTGTAGGTATATTCCGTGCCATCATAAGCGATCGAGCTTTGGGCGGCGTCGGCGGCAAAAGCGATCGAGGGGAGGGCGACAGAAAGAGCGGCTGCGAACTTGATTGCGGTACGGATCATGAGAACATTCCTTCGATTGAATGGATGATGTTCTCCTACACTGTCGTTTTTGTTGTGCAGCGCAACATAAGCATGGAGCCGAGACGCGGGCAAATGCAATGAATGCCTTCGCAGTTGCAGCAATTGCAACCAAATTGGTTGGGGGTGTTCGCGCAGAGACGCAGAACGCCCTACCGCGCTCAGGCTGAGCGCGAGGGGGACACCCCCACATCGTCATCCTGAACTTGTTTCAGGATCCATGCCTCAACAGCGGGCGTCGATGCGACGGTTGGCGTTCCCTCAGTTTGGGCGGCATGGATGCTGAAACAAGTTCAGCATGACGAAAAGGGGAAGGGAGAGGGAGGGGAGGGGCAAAGGGCGGCGGGGGTCGCGGGCCGCCGCCCTTTGGGGCACGATCAGCCGGAGGGGGGGGGCTGCCGGCTTATTCGCCGCGCCCTTATTCCCCGCGCTGGCGGTCGTGCTTCTGGCGGTAGATGTTGGCGCTGGCGCGGTCCTGCATGGCTTCTATCCGCAGGCGCTCGGCCCGGTTCAGGCCATTGCCATCGGCGCGGCTGCGGGCTTCGTAGGCTGAGATATGGCCCTGCTGGCGCTGGAGGCGGTTGGTTTCGCGTGCGGTCAGGCTGCCATTGGTCACGCCGCGATCAATGCGGACCTGCTGGTTGGACTGGCGCTGGTTGATCCGCGCTTCGGCGGGGACGGCCATGGCCACGGTGGACAGGCCGGCGGTCAGGAAAGCGAGAAGGGTTCGTGTACGCATAACTTGGCTCCTTATCTTTGGGGCGGGCCGGGTCGATGGCGCCGCCTCCACAAGGCCAAACGGGGCAGGCGCAAAAACCCTTCGCACGGAGGCCAAAAAAATTGGCGAAGCCGTTTCCAGCTCCGCCAAGTTTTGTGTTGGTCGTTCAAAGAGAGTGTGCCGGAGGGAAAGGGGGGGGGGAGTATGCACCGGCTATGTGCACGTCCCTCCGGCAGCCAGGGAAGCGGTTGCCCGTTTCCTGTATTCGTTATGGAGGTAGCTCACGACTAAATGGTTAATAAATCAAGGAAAATGGTCCAAAACGGAGCAAATAATACCATTATTCAAACCGAAATGGGTGTCGTGTTTGAGGGCAATATTGCGGGCGCGCTTAGCGCTTCTTCACAAACTCCGCCCGCAGGACGAGGCCTTTGATGCCGTCAAACTTGCAGTCGATTTCCTGCGCGTCGCCGGTCAGCCGGATTGATTTGATGAGCGTGCCGCGCTTCAGCGTCTGGCCCGCGCCCTTCACCGTTAGATCCTTGATCAGCGTGACCTGATCGCCATCAGCCAAGATGTTGCCCACCGCATCGCGGACCTCAACACCGTCGCCGCTGCCTACCGCTGCCTGTTTCGCCGCAAGCTCACTCTCGGGCATCCAGTCGCCGCTGACCTCGTCATAGACATAGTCTTCATTGTCGTCAGCCATGGAGGAAAATCCTTTCGAGCCGCGGCCTAGCGGGTGGCGCGGGGCTTGGCCAGTTTTGCCGCACTTGACCTGCGCCGGTGCCTGCCGCCAGATGGCGGGCAATGTGCAATCTCTACCGCCTTGATGTCCCCGCCAACCAGATTGCCGATGCGTTCGGCATCGACGCGGGCCGCGATCCTTGGGCGGGGGATTATGTCGCGCCGGGTAAATATGCGCCGGTTGTTGTCCGCGCTGATGGCCAGAAGGTCATGGTTCCCCGCGTCTGGGGCGTGCCGCCGCCACCCAATGGGGATCGGCCCGTCACCAATGTCCGCAATCTCGACAGCCCGTTCTGGATCGGCACGCTGCGCCACACCATGTTCCGCTGCCTTATCCCGGTGACAAGCTTTCAGGAATGGGGCGGAGAACGCGGGCGCCGGACGCAGCACTGGTTCTCGGTGCCGTCAGAACCTGTCTTTGCCATCGCCGGCATCTGGCGCGACAGTGAGGTCGCGAGCTTTGCGATGCTGACAACGGACCCCAATCCGCTGGTCGAGGCCGTCCACCCCAAAGCGATGCCTGTCATCCTGCACAGCTATGATCACGACGCCTGGTTGCGCGCGGACTGGAAAGAGGCGCGACAGCTTGTCGCATCCTATCCGTCACAGCTGATGTCGATGGCAGAAATACCCGCCGCGCCGCCAAAAGCTCCGCCCCCGCCCATTGACCTTTTCAGCCGGTAGGGGTAGTGGCCCGCTCGCCTGACGGGAATGGTGCGCGTGAGACTCTCTCGCAAACTCCAGGAATTGCAGGCATTACATAGCGCTTGAACACTGTTTGTGCGGGACTTGTCCCCGGGCATTTGCCTTGGGGGCGATTCGCGTTTTCCCATTGGATCCGTCCATTTGGAAAACGACTTTGCCGTGCATCAGAGTAACTTCGTAAAGGTGAAGGGCTTCATGCCAACGATCAATCAGCTGGTCCGCAAGGGCCGGACGCCTCAGAAGGCGAAATCCAAAGTTCCCGCGATGGAACAGAACCCGCAAAAGCGCGGTGTCTGCACTCGTGTGTATACGACGACCCCGAAAAAGCCGAACTCGGCGCTCCGCAAGGTGGCCAAGATTCGTCTTACAAACGGTCGTGAAGTCATCAGTTACATCCCCGGTGAAGGTCACAACCTTCAGGAGCACTCGGTTGTTCTCATCCGTGGCGGTCGTGTTCGCGATCTTCCCGGTGTGCGCTACCACGTTCTCCGCGGCGTGCTCGACACGCAGGGTGTGAAGGACCGCAAGCAAAGCCGTTCCAAGTACGGCGCTAAGCGTCCTAAGTAATCTTCAGATAGAAGGATAAGCTGACATGGCTCGTCGTCGTCGTCCCGAGAAGCGGGAAATTCTGCCCGATCCCAAATTTGGGGATGTGGTGCTTTCGAAATTCATGAACTCCGTCATGCTTGACGGGAAGAAGTCGGTTGCCGAAGGGATCGTCTATGGCGCTTTCGAAGCCATCGAAGTCAAGGCGAAGAAGGAACCGCTCGGCGTGTTCCATGACGCGCTGAACAATGTGAAGCCGGGCATCGAAGTCCGCTCGCGTCGCGTTGGTGGTGCGACCTATCAGGTTCCTGTTGAAGTTCGTACCGAACGTGCACAGGCGCTTGCGATCCGCTGGCTGATCACTGCTGCGCGCTCGCGTTCAGAAAACACCATGGCCGCCCGTCTTTCGGGTGAGCTGATGGATGCCGCAAACAATCGTGGCAATGCTGTGAAGAAGCGTGAAGATACGCATCGCATGGCAGAAGCCAACCGCGCCTTCTCGCACTACCGCTGGTAATCGCGCTGTAACAATTGGAGCGCCTTAGCGGGCGCTCCACCCCTTCGGAGTATTCCACCATGGCACGCAGCCATCCACTTGAGCGGTACCGTAACATCGGTATCATGGCGCACATCGACGCTGGCAAGACCACGACGACCGAGCGTATTCTTTACTACACCGGCAAGT
>JBBATT010000212.1:0-4765 GCA_040398605.1 Chakrabartia sp. | reverse complement strand
TGTCTGTGCCGACGCAGGTGTCGGGATAAGCGACGGTCGCGCCGCTTTCATCCACGCTCGTCCACACCGCCTGCGCGATGTTCTCAAGGTTCACCTGATGGCAGATGCCCGTGCCCGGCGGCACCGCGTAGAAATTGTTGAGCGACTTGGAACCCCATTTCAGGAAGTCATAGCGCTCCATGTTGCGCGCATATTCAATCTCGACATTCTGTTCGGCTGCCTTGGGGTGGCCGAATTCGTCGACCATGACCGAGTGGTCGATGACGAGGTTGACCGGCACCAGCGGATTGATCTTCGACGTATCACCGCCCAGCTTCGCAATCGCATCGCGCATCGCGGCAAAATCAACAACGCACGGCACGCCCGTGAAATCCTGCAACAGCACGCGCGCGGGGCGATACTGGATTTCGTTGTTCGATTCCGTGGGGTTCTTCTGCCAGTCCACAATCGCCTGAACGTCGCTGGTGGCAACTGTGAAGCCGCCATCTTCAAAGCGCAGCAGATTTTCGAGCAGCACCTTCATGGAAAAAGGCAGGCGCGACACGTCACCCAGCTTGGCCGACGCCTTTTTCAGCGAATAATAAGCATAAGCCTTGCCCCCAACCGTCAATGTATCGCGGGTGCCAAGCGTGTCTTTGCCGGTCATGGTCATGATGTGCGCGTCCTCATTCTTCGCCAATTTGCCTTGCGCCGGTGGGGAGGACGGTGCCGAACAGAGCGGCCCGTTTATCCGGCGAAAAGCAGGTTGATTTTCAGGCAAAGCCGTTGCGACGGACGGGGGGGAGAGTCAAGGGGTGGGGGGATAAGGACCCGCCCAATCCCCAGCCGTCATGCCAGCGCAGGCTGGCATCTCGTGCGCCCCAACGGGGAGACCCCAGCCTTCGCTGGGGTGACGCGCGCTTATGGTGCAGATACTCCACCCCCGTCATGCCCGCGCGGGCTGCCATCTTGTGCACCCGGCCTATGGAGACCCCAGCCTTCGCTGGGGTGACGGGTTCTTTATGGGCAAAACACCCCCCACCCCCGTCATGCCAGCGCAGGCTGGCATCTCGTGCACCGCACGTTACCATCCCGGCATGAGTAAAAGCGGCTGGACCTACATCATGACAAACCGCCCGCGCGGTGTGCTTTATGTTGGCGTGACCAGTGACCTTGCCACCCGCCTGCACCAGCACCGGACTGGGACGGGATCAGACTTCTGCAGGCGCTACAAGCTCACCCGCCTTGTGCTGGCCGAACACCATCAGACAATTCTTGACGCGATCACGCGGGAGAAGGCCTTGAAAGCGTGGCAGCGCGCTTGGAAACTGCGCCTGATTGAGACGTGTAATCCTGACTGGAGCGATTTGACTGATAGCGTGTTCCACGACTGATGGGGGAACCGGAGATGCCAGCCTGCGCTGGCATGACGGCGGATGGGACCTCAAAACCCAACACCACCGGGCAAAACCGCGTCACTACAGCGAAAAACACCGTCACCCCAGCGAAGGCTGGGGTCTCTGGTTCGGGTGCACAAGATGCCAGCCTGCGCTGGCATGACGAGGAGGCTGGCTGTTCACGCGGAGGCGCGGGGACGCTGAGGGTAAAATCCCCCCCCCCGCCTTCCACCCCGTCACCCCGGACTTGATCCGGGGTTTGGCTTTGCACCGAAGGGCTCGAAGAAAAGCCTAGCCCCGTGTCAGGCACGGGGCGACGGGGAGAGGGAGGCTCCAAAAAAACCATTTTCCTACACGAACCTTTTTGGTTATATGGATTGCCTTTTTGAAAACCAGAAAGGCACCAATCATGACAATCCGCTCTCGAAAACCCAACTCTTCATCCGTCACCCCAGCGAAGGCTGGGGTCTCAGGATCGGGTGCACGAGATGCCAGCCTGCGCTGGCATGACGGCAATGAACGTAACGATCATGAAAAAGCAGACATCCCCGCAGGCCCGCCCATTTCCATGTCCAAACTCCTCCCCGGTCTGCGGGTGCGGCATGATGGGTGGACGCAGGCGCGGACGCAGCGGTTTTTGGATACGCTTGCCCATACGGGCTGCGTGACGGATGCGGCGCGCGTGGCGGGGATGTCAGATGTTGGTGCGCGGCGGTTGTATAAGCGGTTCCCAGCCTTTGCCGCCGCATGGGATGACGCGCTGGCCCGCGCGCAAAAGGGGCTGGTCGCCATCGCCTATCAGCGCGCGGTGGAAGGGAAGGAGACCATCATCTACCGGCGCGGCGAGGAATATGAGCGGCGGATTTCCCCGTCTGATGCGATGCTGGGCCTGCTGGTAAAGCGCGGCGATCTATCAGGGGACGGTGCGCGGGCGATCAACCCCGACACCACACTCTCTTTTGCCGAACAGCGGGACGGCTGGGTGTTCAACGTTGCGGGCAAGAAAGTGAAGGGGCAAAGCCCTGACGCTCTTGCCGACAAAGTGGAGGCCAAGCTGCACGATATGCGGATACGCGTTCGGGAAAATGAACTTCAGCAGAATAGCTGCCGTATGTGCGGCGGGCCGCTTTCGCCGGAACGCCGTGCGGAGCTGGAGGCAAGTCTGGACCGCTATTACCCCCGTGATCCGGCAACGGGGCGGCGGGCCTATAAGCCGGAGTAGCAAGACAGTCCGCCCATTCCACTGCGTCACCCCGGACTTGATCCGGGGTTTGGCTTTGCGCCCAGCGGGTCGGAGAAAAGCCTAGCCCCGTGTCAAGCACGGGGCGACGGGGTAATTCCGGTGCGATCGATTTCCCCTCCAGATTGGGCAAAACCCGCCCCCTGTTCCACTGCGTCACCCCGGACTTGATCCGGGGTTCGGCTTTGCGCCGAGCGGGACGAAGAAAAGCCTAGCCCCGTGTCAAGCACGGGGCGACGCTTGAGTGAAGGCGAATGTGTCCACACCGCTTACCGTCAGTATTTGGCGCATTTTTACAACAATATTTGGTATCATTAGAAATTGTTGCGCCCATTTTGGCATCAATAAACTGGCTATTTTCCGATCATCCGCGCCCGCCACAGCATTATTGAGTCATTTTGACTCAATTATCACGCCCGGATGAAGCCATCTCAATTTCCCTACCGTCTATTTCACCGCTCCGGTGGATCAGAGACAGTTCAATGACAGAAATCTTCGCATATCTCTCTCCGCCTGCCTCATCAGACGACGGGCCTAAGGCCGAATTTCCGGCCAAAGTTTTCGTGAGCAGCCGACTGGAGCACTTGGCCAACCAATCAGAGGTTCATCAACCTGTCGGCGAGATAGTCCACAGCCCCCCCCCCTTGATGCAAACGAAGCCAGACTGGCCGCGCTTTGTGTTTGATCGATCCCGCCGTCCACATAAGCCACGTTCAGGGGAAAAACTTTGTCATCAGCGAATGATCAACGGCGCACGAAAGCGGCTGCGGCAGGCGTAGTCAATCCGTTGTCATCAGTTACGCGACAGGCGCGCGAGACATTGACACCCGACGACCTGAAACCCCAAGACCGCGCCGAACGCGATGAACTCCACAGCGTGCTCAACACATTGGAGGCTGGCTTTTGGGATTGGGACATTCCCACTGCGCAGATCTGGTATTCCGACTATATCCTGACACTGGCCGGCTATGACCCCAAAGATGTCACTTCGGCTGAAGCGTTCTTTAAAAGCGGCGTCCACCCCGATGAAGCGCCAAACCTAGGCCGCACCATTCAGGCCCTTATCGACGGGCAAATAGACGGGTTTCGCGACGAATTCCGCTATCGCCACAAAGACGGGCATTGGCTGTGGTTTGAGAGTTCCGGTCAGGCCATCATTCGATCTGACACAGGCTTGCCCCTGCGCATCTTCGGGCAAGTGACCTGCATTGATGACCTTAAACAACAACAGGCCGATGCGGTGTTTCTTATCGGCCTGATGGACACGCTGGACGGCATATCGGACGCCGTGGAAATCGAACAGATCGCCGTTGAGCGACTGGGCGAATATCTGAAGGCAGACCGAGTGCGGATCGCCCATTTTGATGCGCAGCGCCGCAAACTGATCGTCACGCAGGAATGGAAAACCCCGCAACAGGCCCCCATGATTGGCGAATGGCAACTCTTGCACGCTGAATCAGCGCTTAGGGACTCAATCCGGACGCAAACTGACTATTTGAGCAACGATGTGGTTCGTGACACCCGCATCACCGATCCGGAAAGCATCGCCTTTTACAAGACGGTCAATTGCGCGGCCTTCTTTGTCGTTCCCCTCTTGGTCGACGGGGACCTCAGCGCAACCTTTGTTGTCAGCCAATCCACGCCGCGCACATGGCAGGCACGGGAAGCTTTGCTGATCAAAGAGGTGGCACGGCGGCTATGGGATACGATCCTGCGGGCCCGTGCGGAAGAAGAGCGGGCCGAAAGTCAGGCGCTGCTCCGCTTTGCCCTCGTCACAGCAAAAATGTCCGCCCGCAGGCTCAATGTCGACACGGGTGAAGTCCTCCTTTCCGAAAACTTCGCTAACATGCTGGAGGACGACGTCGCCGAGGATATTACGACTGAGGACTATCTGGCGCGGGTGCACCCAGACGACATCAATCAGATGCTGGCCTGTTTTAAGGAAGGCAATACGGATGCCCATGCAGGCGACCATAGGTTCATCGCGTCGGATGGCTCTGAGCGGCACATTGCCGCTTTTATCGAATATGACAAAAGCGCCCACGAGGCGTTCGGGTCGCCCCGTTTGGCCAGAACAATCCTGCGCGATGTCGACATAAAACGACGGCGCGAGGCCGAAGCTGAAAAGACGCGCCTCCAATTGCTCCAG
>JBBATT010000211.1:0-4767 GCA_040398605.1 Chakrabartia sp. | reverse complement strand
GCGACCGAATGGACCGGCAAAAAGCCGCTTGTTGAAGTGCTGCTGATCAGGGACAAGTAAGCTATGAAATGGACGTCCATTCTCGCCATTTACCTGTTGTTCTGGGTGCTGAGCGCGTTTCTCGTCATGCCCTTCCATATGCGCACCGCGCATGAGGCCGGGGTCGAGCTTGTTCCCGGACAGGCAGAAAGCGCGCCGCACGACTTTAAGCCGTTGCGGATCGCCCTATGGACGACGTTTGTCGCAACAGTCTTGTTCGGTCTTTATTATGCCAATTACGTCAACGGGTGGATTACGCCCGAGACGTTGGACTTTAGCGGCCAATCCTAACGACGCAGGCGTTCAATCGCCTGGGCGAGCGCCACGTAGAGCTTGCCTGCATCTGAAGACAACAAGGTGACGCTCAGCGGCATACCATCGCGGGTGGCCAGAACGTTGCGCAACATCGCTTCATAGTCATGGATGTAGCGGTTCACATGATCCCGGAAATCGCTGTCTTCTTCATAGTGAAGGAGGATCTCGCGCGCCTCACCGGCATCAAGCAGGCGGACCGCCCTGCGGGTAAAGACCCCCCGGTCGCCGCGCAGGTATGAGGCCCAAGCTGTATCCGTGACATCGTTTGACAGGATCTTGGTGACGTCAATCGCGGTTGAGTTCAGCGATTCAAGGATCAGCGCCATCCGTCGCGCAAAGAGCGCGCCGTCACCTCGGACAATCTCATCCTTGGCATCGTCAACGCGGGCTTCCAGACTGGAGCTTGTTTCACTGATGGTCAGCATCTGGCGCATCAGGCGGTCCGTGGCCTTTTGCGCAGCAGCGACAGCTTCTTCGGCCTTGCGGGCGATGTCCGCCATCTGTTCCTCAACCTGTGCGGTAAGCGCTGCCGTCATCGCGGCACGGGCCTGAACACCAAGCGAATGGGCGGCTTCGGGCACAACATTTGCTAGCGCATTGCGGGCATGTTCGGTGGCCTGATTGGCGGCATCCTTGATGCGCATCAGGGCATCAATCAGTTGCGGCGCGGTGGCGCCGGTTAGGGCGAGTGCCTGTGTCTCGGCACATTCAATTTCGCGATTAAGCGCTTCTGCCGTGGCGCGGCTATCGTTTAGGGCTGCGCCTGCCGTATCCACAAAGTGGCGGACATCTTCGCGCTGCTTGGCAACAAGGGCTTCTGCTTCCTGCAACCGGGCGAGGGTCGCCATGGAGGTGGACTCAAGCGCCTCCACCTCTGGCATAACCGCACGGGCAGCGGCCTTGCTTGCTTCGGCCGTATCCTGAAGTCGCTGATAGGCAAGCGGCAGTGTTTCGTCGATTTCACGGGCGGATGCGTCCAGCGCAACAAGCAGCGCTTCTGCCTGCCGAATAAGGCCAGCGGCTGAGGCTCCGCCCGCATCCAGCGTCTGACCCAACTGGTCGGCATGGTCCCGAAGTCCTAGAATGGCGGCGCTTGCGCGCTCGGCATCGGCGACAGTGTCATCGCCCAGATTGCTGAAGCGCGCCTCGATGGCCGAAATATCCGCGTTGATGCGGTCGACCAGCGCCTGACTGGAGGCTTCCTGACTTTCAAAGACGCGCGCGACTTCATCCACACGCGTTCCGATGGCGGCCACACGCGTGGCCACAGCTTCGGTCGACTGCGCGCCGGCAGCGGCGATGGCGGCATGGCCTTGTTCGATCACTGCCATCATCGCGTCGCCCTGCGCTTGCAGGCCCTTCTGGGCGGCGGCGAGGGCGTCTGCTGCGCGTTCGAGCGAGACGTCCAGCGTTTGCGTCATATGTGCAGACGCTTTGTCCATATGGTCCGCTGCAACAACGCTGACATCATGCAGATGCGCGACTCGCTCAGCGAGCTTCTGGGCGGCACCGGTGGCAATGTCATCGGCCTCACGCCCACGGGCCGTGAGAAGCGCGAGCTGCGACTCCAGTTCGTTCGTCTTTTCAAGAGCCGTCTGCCCGGCGGATTCGAGCGCTTCTGTCATGCGGCGGGCTTCCACCTGCGCGCGGGGAAGGTCAGACAGCAGCACGGCCATGTCGGCGCGTGCGCCCGAGGCGCTGTTCTTTAGCGTGGCCGAATGGCGTGTGATTGTATCGAGCTGACCGCGCATGGCCTCTGTGGCGTCTGACAGGCGGGTTGCTGTATCTTCGCCCAACGACACAAGCATGCTGCCTTGTTCGGCAAGTGCAACGCGGTTTGCATCGATGCGGCGGGCCATATCTGTAAGTGACGTCGCCAAGCGGGCCTCTTCATCCCGCAGACGCTCAATTGTCGCGGCAAAGCGCCGCGCTTCCGACCGGCTCGAGCGCAAAGCGAGGATGACGGCGACACCGAGCAACGCCAGCGGGGCGCTGAGTGAAGCGATGAAGCTGGTGATGGCCAAAAGGGTTGGCGCGAGGCCTCCCAGATTATCGATAAAGGCGAAGGTTGCAGCACCCATCCAGCCTATAGCGGCCAGAATGAACAGCCCGAGCACGACGCGTGGCCAGAAAGAGGACACGCTTTCCTCTTCTTCCTCAGCGTCCGCTTCGTACATCAGCGCGTCAAGCGGAGCGGCTTCGGCGCCCTTTTTGGGCTTGCCATCCACATTGTGCTCCGGCCTGATACCGACGATTTTTGATCCCCCGGTCATATGGCAACCCCAATCATTAATTTAGGCTCCACCCAAGGGGCGGGCCCGCGCCTTTCATGGTACTGTAATCAAACATTTTGCGGTTGCATACATGCATGCGCAACATCTCGTTAACTGGGATGGGGGTAAAAGTGACTATGGCATATGAACCTGGAGCAATCGAAGCGGCCCTTGCGGCTGTGGTGGGGGATGACCCGGAACTCGCAGAAGACCTGCGCCGTTCCCTCATCGAGAGTGCGGAACGTTATGCCGATTTGCTCAGCCGGGCGCGGTGTGATGCCAATTGGTATGCCGCCGCCTGGCGCCTCAAGGGCGTTGCCGCCAGCTTTGGTGCGACTATTCTGCTCAAGGCCGCCGACGAAGCCATTGATGCCGCCCCCGGAGATCCTGTCTCTCTGCGTAAGGTGAGTCGCGCAATCAGCAGCTTGAAAGGCTGAGCCTCCAACAGTTTGCAAATCGCAGCAAAAGCCCTATCCGCCGATACATGCAATCGGGGAATTCCAGCGTGCCGCTTGCGGCCCTTATCCTTGCCCAAGGGGACACAGACGTTGCGCCGTCCAGCCAGCCGCTGCTGCTGACGCTTGGTGGGCAGACTTTGCTTGAACGGCTCGCTTATCAGGCCACCCGCATGGGGGCGGGACACATCATCTTATGCGCAGGCGCCTTGCCCGGCGGGATGGTGGCGGCACTGGACAGGTTAAAGGCTCGCGGCCTTGATATTGCCCTTGCCCGGTCCCCACGTGAGGCGGCAGACAAGCTGCACCCGGACGAGAATGTCCTCGTTTATGCTAATGTCGTCTTCGTTCAGGATGAGGCTTTGGCGCGCATGGTGGGTTCCGGCGTTCCGGAGATGCTGACCCTGCCCGAGCCTTGGGGTCGGGACCGGTTTGAACGTATTGATGCCACTGACAATTGGGCCGGCATTGCGACGCTGCCCGCCAGCCTGATCCGCGAAACCGTGGCCATGCTCGGCGAATGGGCGTTCGCCCCAACGTTGATCCGACGCGCTGTCCAGCAAGGCGTCACGCGCACACCGCTGGCGTTGCGCGATGAAGCGGAGACGGACGAGATCGCGCCGATCATTCAGGATGATCTTTCCGGCACCGCGCGCGCCATCTCTCGCCACGCAGATGTTGTTGCTGACGGTGCTGTGGAGCGACGGGCGCTGATGCCCGTCTTGCGCCGCTTTGCGGCTTGGGTGTCGCTTAAGCCCGTATCGTCGACCATGATGGCTGCGCTGGCGCTGCTGCTTTTGGCAGGGACGGTTGGCTTGGCGGTCCTCAATCAGCCGATCCCAGCCTTTGCCGTGCTGATCGCCGCATCTGTAACGACTTTGCTGACAAAGTTGCTGGGGCAGACGGGCGTACCGGAACCCAAGACCATGGCGCGCCTGCTGGAAGGACGCAGCCTTGTTCTCCCCATCATCCTGATTTCCGCCGCCGCTTATGGCTTTACCGGTTGGAAGGGGCAGTGGGCGACGGCCCTTCTCGCGCTTTGGCTGGCCGTGCAGATGCTCATCACCATTCATGCGGCACGTCGAGGGGCTATTCTGCCAAACTGGCGCGCCGGGGCGACGGGTGAAGCGCTGGTCCTGTTGGTGGCTTATGCTGCCGGTTGGCCGATGATCGGTCTTATACTTGTCCTCCTCCATGCTGTGACCAACCAATTGTGGGTGCAGCAGAAAAGCCTTCAAGCTTAGGCGAGCTTTAACCATGCGGCCCTAAACAGGGCAGCATGACCGAAGCGCGCCTTCATGATCTTCAAGCTTTGCCTCGCCATTTGGCGGGGAAAGGCGTGCGCGGATGATGGCGCAGGGACGGATTGACCGGCAGGGTTGCCTCATTTCCGCTGATCCGCCGCTGGCGCGGCTTCAGGCAGGGGCAGGCGGTGTGCCGGGTGGGCAAGTCGCCATTCCGCAAATTGCCTCGATCGCTCGGCTCGCCCGATCTTTGGCGACCCCGGTCTCACGACCTGTTCTTGTCGCAGATGGCCCCCGCACCATTGAACTGATCGTCGATGCGCGTCCCGATGCCGAAGGCGTCGGACTTGCCATTTCCGGATGGGACAGCATAGCACCAATCCCTGTGGGTGGATCCTTGGCTGACCGGGAACATGATTTTGCGCGCCTCGAAGCCGATGG
>JBBATT010000210.1:0-4795 GCA_040398605.1 Chakrabartia sp. | reverse complement strand
CTCAGCCCCGGCGTCGGTGAAGGCCTTGGCAACGGCATCTGCGCCGCAAGCGATGGCCAGCGCGTCGTCGGAAATACGAACCTTCATAGGGATTTAACCAGCGTTTCCAGTTTCGTTGCATCGAGCCGGGCGTAGACATCTGTCCCGACCATTGCGGCAGGGCCAACGGAGCAAAGGCCCAGACAATAGACGGTTTCGACTTTGACGGCGGGGTTTGGCGTCATTGCATCCACCAAGGCCTCGACGCCGCGCGCCTGACAGGCTTCGGCCCGACACAGTTTGATAACCGGGCGTGGCTCCGGCGTGGACCGGTAGTCGTGGTAGAAACTGACCACCCCATGCACTTCTGCACGGGTCAGGTTCAGGTCCGCCGCTATCGTGCGAATGGCGTCCTCGCTGACATGGCCGAACTCCGCTTGCACATCGTGCAGGATGGGGAGCAGCGGCCCCTCACGCCCTTTATGGCGGGCAAGAATGTCAGCGAGGCTCATTTGGATCAGGCGTCCGGTGCTGCGAAGGCGCAGATCTTGTTGCCAACCGGGTCGCGCAGATAGGCCCCATAAGGGTTGCCGGGGGCACCGGCGCGGTGGCCGGGAGCGCCTTCATCGGTGCCGCCATTGGCGATGCCGCCTGCGTGGAATGCATCGACAGCCGCCTTGTCAGGGGCCTGAAAGCCGAGGGTGCCGCCGTTGGAATGGGTTGCGGGCGCGCCGTCAGCGGGCGTCATCACCAACAACTTGCCGGTCGGGGTTGCGTAGACGCACGTGCGGTCATTGACTTGACCGATGCTGGCTACACCAAGCGCGCCGAGGGCTGCGTCATAAAACTTCTTCGAGGTATCAAGGTCTTGAGCCGAGACGCAGATGTGCGTGAACATTAAAAAACTTCCAATCGATCCGGGGGAGGGAAACAGGGGGCACGAGGCCCCCTGCCGAATTTACATGCGCTTCAGGGCGCAGATTTTGTTGCCCGAAGGATCGCGCAGATAAGCAAGATACATCTTGCCCATTTCGCTTTCACGGATCCCGGGGGGATCTTCGCACGGCGTGCCGCCGTTGGCAGCGCCGGCGGCGTGCCAAGCATCACCCTGTTCAGGTGATGCCACGTTGAAGCCAATCGTTCCGCCATTCGCGGCACAAGCAGGCTCACCGTTGATCGGCGTGCTGATGGCGAAAATGCCGGTGTCGGTCATGTAGAAGACGCGACCCTTATCGTCCTGATGGCCGGGGCCAATGCCGAGGGCACCGAGCGCTGCATCGTAGAATTTTTTCGACGCCGCGAGATCCGTGGCACCGAGCATGATGTGGCTAAACATTCATTCTCTCCTTCTTGGTGTTGTCTTCGGTCTTAAAATACTACGACAGAGCGGATCGATTTGCCTGCGTGCATTAGGTCAAACGCCGTGTTGATTTCTTCCAAGCCCATGACATGCGTGATCATGGGATCGATCTCAATCTTGCCCTGCATGTACATGTCGACGATCTTTGGAACGTCGGTGCGGCCCTTGGCGCCGCCAAAGGCAGTCCCACGCCAATTGCGGCCGGTGACGAGCTGGAACGGACGGGTCGCGATTTCCTTGCCGGCTTCGGCCACGCCGATGATGATCGAGGTGCCCCATCCGCGATGGCAGGCTTCGAGCGCGGTGCGCATCACTTCGGTGTTGCCTGTCGCGTCAAAGGTATAATCCGCACCGCCGTCGGTCATCGCAACGATCTTGGCGACCACGTCTTCACGGCTCATGCCCTTGGAATTGAGGAAGTCGGTCATGCCGAACTTGCGGCCCCATTCCTCACGGTCGGGGTTGATGTCGACGCCGATGATCTTGTTCGCCCCGGCAAGGCGCGCGCCCTGGATGACGTTAAGGCCAATGCCGCCCAGACCGAAGATGACGACGTTATCGCCTACCTGAACTTTGGCGGTGTTGATGACGGCACCAACGCCTGTCGTCACGCCGCAGCCAATGTAGCAGCTGGACTGGAACGGCGCGTCCTTCCGAATCTTGGCAAGCGCGATTTCCGGCAGAACGGTGAAGTTCGAGAAGGTCGAGCAGCCCATATAATGGAACACTGTCTGGCCCTTATAGCTGAAGCGGCTGGTGCCGTCTGGCATCACGCCCTTGCCCTGCGTTGCACGGATGGCGGTGCACAGGTTGGTCTTGCCTGACAGGCAGGACTTACACTGGCGGCATTCCGGCGTGTAGAGCGGGATGACGTGATCGCCGGGGGTGACAGACGTCACACCTGCGCCGACTTCGCGCACGATGCCCGCACCTTCATGGCCAAGCACGCTTGGAAAGATGCCTTCGCTGTCGAGCCCGTCGAGCGTATAGGCGTCAGTGTGGCAGATGCCGGTCGCCATGATCTCAACGAGAACTTCACCGGCCTTCGGGCCTTCCAGATCAAGCTCAACAATCTCAAGTGGCTTCTTGGCTTCAAATGCGACAGCGGCACGTGTCTTCACGTTCGACTCTCCTCTAACGGGTCTAAAAAATGTTCCCTAGCCGCGCAAAAGCGGGCCGTCCAACACCGTTCTAATTTATGTATGTGCCACTTCCAAAAACGCATCGCGGGGTCAACGGGGCGTGTTTGAGTCTATCGAGCATTGCGGGCCAAAAAGCTCAGATGCGCACCCGCAAAAGCCTGCGGGTCCTCGATCATCGGAACGTGCGCCAGATGGTCAAAAACAACGGCTTCGCTGCCTTTGATCCGCGCCTTTAAGACGTCGACGGCACTGACGTCGATCAACCGGTCATGTTGGCCCCAGATGATGAGTGTGGGACATTTCACGTCGTGCAAACGGTCATTGACCGGGTTCTCGAGCGAATCCTGCGCGATCGCCAAGAAGATTTTATCGAGGAGCGCTTCGCGCCCCTTCGCTTCATTGAACATGACCTTCTTGAACTGGCCGGGGATCGGGCGTGGCTTGTGCGCTACGAAGGACATGAGTCGATCAATGTCGGACGGTTTGCGCACGACAAGCGGGTTCTGGCCCTCTGTCACCAGTTTCTGCAACTCGCTCTCATTGGCGCCCGTCACGCCCGCATTGTTCACCAAAGTCAGCGTGGTGAGCCGATGGCCATGGTCAAGTGCCGCCTGAAGGGCGATGAAGCCGCCCATGCTGTTGCCGGCAACGTGGCATTTTTTGATGCCCATTGCGTCCAGAAACTGGATTAGGCGGCCCGTCTGCGCTGCAATTGAATAGTCCCGCTCAGTGGAAACATCGCTTTCGCCAAAGCCAGGCAGGTCAGGCGCGATCATCCGATATTTGTCGGTAAAGTGGTGGGCTGCAAACGACCAGCTATCCTTGTCCGCCCCAAAGCCATGCACAAAGACGATCACGTCTCCGCTGGCAGGGCCACCTTCCAGATACGGCCATTCCGCGCCGCCCACCCGCACACTTTTCTGCACCAGCCTGCCTTTGCGTCGAACCGCTTTTTGGAATTGACGGTACAGAATGGCGGGAGACACCACATAAAGCAGGACAGGAAGGGCAATGAGCATTGCCGCGATGATGAGAAGATAGTTCATAATTTCAATAGGTTCCGTCTTAATCTTAAATCAGATGCTTAGCGATCCAGCCTGACACCAGATCCAAGACTTCATTGCGTTCAGGTTCGTTGAAGACCTCATGATAAAGGCCCGGTAAGTCTTGGAATGTCTTATCGGTTGAGCCCAGCTTGCCGAACATCTCCTGCGCACCAGCGGGCGAAGCAAGACTGTCTTGGCTGCCATGGACGATAAGCAAGGGCAGGGTGATGCGCTTCGCATTGACCTGCACCATTGTCATGGCGTCGAGCATTTCTGCAGCCAGTCGCGCGCTCATTTTGCCGGTGTGGACCAAGGGGTCTGCGAGATAGGCCGCGACGACGGACGGGTCTCGGCTGACACCGCTGGAGTCCAGTTGCAAAATCCCGGTTTGCGGCGCGAGGCGCGACAGCATCCGACCGATGATCCGCGTGGCGGCAGGAGGCGGCACGGCTGGCTTAACAGCGGGGCCAGAGAGTATAGCCCCAACATAATCCTGTTGATGGTCCAGCAAATGCGCGGACGCAATAAGGCCGCCCATGCTGTGGCCTATAAGGATGCGGGGAAGGTTTGGATGCGCGCCCTTCACAAATGTCAGCAGCGCGGCCAGCCCATCAAGGAAAACGGAAAACTGTGGCACAAATCCGCGGATGCCGTCGGATCGCCCATGGCCCCAATGATCAATGGCGAAGAGGGCAATCTGGTCTTTGCCAAAACGTTCGGCGACATGATTATAGCGGCCGAGGTGCTCTGCATAGCCATGCGCCAGCAGAATGACGGCACGCGGCGCTTCCGGCATCCAGCTTTGATAAAACAGCTTGTCCCCGGCGGCGCGTGACCCTGCGGGCAATGTCAATGTGCCGGACGAAATGTTCACTGTGCTCTCTCCCCTAACAGCCTGCGTTCAGGTCTGCGCTGCAGACTATGCATGGTCAGGCGACCTGTGTCGATTCATGCGCGGTGCGAATAGCTGTCTGCCAGAGCGAGGATCGACTGAGCCTGCTTCAAATGCGGAATGTCGACCATCTTCCCGTCCAGCCCGATGGTTCCCGCGCCGGGGTTAGCGGCAAACGCGTCCACGATGCGCCGCGCATGTGTGATCTCTTCGGGTGTCGGTAGGTAGCTTTCGTTGATGATGGGCACTTGCGCGGGGTGGATCGCCAAACGACCGCTGAATCCTTCGCTGCGTGACGCTCGGGAGGAGACGCGAAGGCCAACTTCATCCCGGAAGTCCGCATGGAGCGTATCGATGGCCTGCACACCAGATGCAT
>JBBATT010000209.1:4441-4817 GCA_040398605.1 Chakrabartia sp. | reverse complement strand
TGTCTCGAAAGGGCTGCATCCCCAAAGGGTGCAGCCCTTTTTCGTATCTGGAGAACTGATCAGATGATGCCCGCCCGATCCCGCTTCGTTTGGCTTGCCCCACTCCTTCTGCTCGCCAGTTGTGGCGGCGGCGAGGAACCTGCACCTGGAGGCGTGACCCAAAGCGAGAAGCAAGCGCTTGATGACGCCGCCGAGATGCTGGACAAGGCCAAAAACGCGGCTGACCTGCCGCGCGATCCAGAACCTGCCGTCCCATAAAAAAGGGGCCGGAGATTTCTCCCCGGCCCCGTTCTTTTGTGCTGTTGCTGGGATGGATTAGAAATCCGTACCGCCCATGCCGGCCATACCGCCCATGCCGCCGGGCATTCCGCCCATG
>JBBATT010000209.1:0-4431 GCA_040398605.1 Chakrabartia sp. | reverse complement strand
CCGCCCATGCCGCTGGCCGACTTGTCTTCCGGTGCATCCGAGATAGCCGCTTCCGGCGTGAAGAGGAGGCCGGCAACCGAAGCTGCGTCCTGAAGTGCGGTGCGAACAACCTTGGTCGGGTCGATCACGCCTGCAGCGACGAGGTTTTCATAGACGTCGGTCGAGGCGTTAAAGCCCTGATTTTCGTCGTTTTCACGAAGCAGGTTGCCCGACACGACAGCGCCGTCATGGCCCGCATTGGTGGCGATCTGACGCAGCGGCGCGATGATTGCCTTGCGGATGATGTCGATGCCGCGGGTCTGGTCGTCGTTGACGCCCTTCAGGCCTTCAAGGGCCTTGGTGGCATAGAGAAGCGCCGTACCGCCGCCGGGGACGATGCCTTCTTCAACGGCTGCGCGGGTAGCGTGCAGCGCGTCGTCGACGCGGTCCTTGCGTTCCTTGACTTCGACTTCGGTCGATCCGCCAACCTTGATCACGGCAACGCCGCCAGCAAGCTTTGCGAGACGTTCCTGCAGCTTTTCCTTGTCGTAATCACTGGTCGTGATTTCGATCTGCTGCTTGATGGCTTCGGTGCGGGCTTTGATGGAATCCGCATCGCCAGCGCCGTCGACGATGACTGTGTTGTCCTTGTCGATGGTGACGCGCTTGGCCTGGCCGAGCATGGCAAGCGTGACGGTTTCGAGCTTGATGCCGAGGTCTTCGGAGATCATTTCGCCCTTCGTCAGGATCGCAATGTCTTCGAGCATCGCCTTGCGACGATCACCAAAGCCTGGTGCCTTCACAGCCGCGATCTTCAGGCCGCCACGCAGCTTGTTGACCACGAGCGTCGCAAGCGCTTCGCCTTCAATGTCTTCCGCGATGATGAGGAGCGGACGACCCGACTGAACGACGGCTTCCAGAATGGGGAGCATCGCCTGCAGGTTCGACAGCTTCTTTTCGTGGATCAGGATGTAAGGATCAGCCAGTTCGACCGACATCTTTTCCGGATTGGTGATGAAGTAAGGCGAGAGATAGCCACGGTCGAACTGCATGCCTTCAACCACGTCCAGCTCGCTGTCCATGCCCTTGGCTTCTTCGACGGTGATCACGCCTTCCTTGCCGACCTTTTCCATGGCTTCAGCAATCATGTTGCCGATTTCAAGTTCGCCATTGGCAGAGATCGTGCCAACCTGTGCGATTTCCGACGTGCCGGAAACAGGCTTGGAACGCTTCTTGAGGTCTGCAACCACAACGCCAACCGCCTGATCGATGCCGCGCTTGAGATCCATCGGGTTCATGCCAGCGGCAACCGACTTCATGCCTTCGCGAACGATGGCCTGCGCCAGAACCGTTGCGGTGGTGGTGCCGTCACCCGCTGCGTCGTTCGCCTTGGAAGCGACTTCGCGGATCATCTGCGCGCCCATGTTTTCGAACTTGTCCTTCAGTTCGATTTCCTTGGCGACTGTAACGCCGTCCTTGGTGATGCGCGGGGCGCCGAACGACTTGTCGATAACGACGTTGCGGCCCTTAGGACCAAGCGTCACCTTTACCGCGTCAGCGAGAATGTCGACACCGCGCAGAATGCGTTCACGCGCGTCACGACCGAATTTTACGTCTTTTGCAGCCATTTGGATGCTCCTTTAAAAATTCTGTTTGAATTGGAAGTGGAGGAAGTTGAGGCCCTCAAGCCCCGGAAATCCCTTCCCCTAATCCTCAGCCGAGGATGCCGAGGATGTCCGATTCCTTCATGATGAGCAGATCTTCGCCATCAACCTTGACCTCTGTGCCCGACCATTTGCCGAACAAAACGCGGTCACCAGCCTTAACGTCGAGCGGTGTGACCTTGCCATCTTCAGCCTTGGAGCCGGAACCGGCGGAGACGATTTCGCCTTCCTGTGGCTTTTCCTTGGCGGTGTCTGGAATGATGATGCCGCCGGCCGTCTTTTCTACGGCTTCAATACGGCGGACGAGCACGCGATCGTGCAACGGACGAAATGCCATGTGTATGACCCTCTTTCGAAGTGTGAATGTAGATTAGCACTCACATAACACGAGTGCTAACGAGACGGCATATGGGTAGCAGGGTGGCCAGCGTCAAGGATTCGGGGCTGAGAAATTTACAGCTTCTCTGATTACTCACTGCTGCACGTTAAGTTCCCAAGGACCGGCTCAACTTATCGCCAAAGGCACAAGCCCCAACTTCTCCCGCCGCGACCAGCGCCAAAGCATCAGCACACTGACCACGGCTAGCCCGGTCGCAAGGCCGATCCAGACGCCCAGACCCTCCAGCCCCATTGGGAAGGCGAGTACTGCACCCACACCAATGCCGATGCCCCAATAGCCGAACAGCGCAAACACCATCGGCACGCGCGTGTCGTGAAGGCCGCGCAGCATGGCAGCGCCCATCACCTGCGCGCCGTCGACGATCTGGAAGATAGCGGCCACCGCAAGGAAGGTGACAGCCAGTTGCGTCACGCCCATGCCGTCCGGCGTGCCGGCATCAACGAACAGGGCGATCACCGGCCGCGGGAACAGCCACATCAGGACGGCGGTTACGCTCATGAACCCGACGCCGAGCACGAAGCCCGTCCAGCCTGCACGACCCATCTCTGCCGCATCCCGCCGGCCATAGCCCATGCCCACCCGCACTGTTGTCGCCTGCGCAAGGCCCAGCGGCACCATGAAGGTCAGCGAGGCAATCTGGAGCGCAACGGCGTGCGCGGCCACAGACGCCGTGCTGATTAACCCCATCAGGAAGACAGCCGCACTGAACACCGAAGCCTCAAAACCCATCGTGAAACCAATGGGGATGCCGAGCCGGAAGATCGTGCGGTAGCGCGGCCAATCCGCCCGCCAAAAGCGCCCGAACAGACGGTAGCGGCGGAAATCAGGATGCAGCACGACGATGCCCGCCATGATCGCGAACATCACAAGGTTGACGATGCTGCTGCCGATCCCCGCGCCAACCAGACCCATTTGCGGAAAGCCAAAATTCCCGAGGATCAGTCCGTAATTGAGCACGGCATTGGCAATGACACCGAACAGCGTGACGTAGAGCGTCCAGATCGTCCGTTCTTTGGCGGAGAGGAAGGAGCGCAAGACAGTCATGCCGAGGAAAGGTGCTATGCTCCACATGAGGGCATGGACCATTTGCGCGGCACCCCGCGAGAGGTCAGGCTGTTGGCCAAGCCCCCGAAAGATGTCTTCGGCAAACCACAACAACGCCCAGACCGGCACGCAGAAGCTGACGACCATCCACAACCCCTGCCGCACGGTGCGGCGGACATCGCGCACAGAGTTGCGTTTTCGTCCAATTTCCGAGGCAATCATCGGCGCAGTTGCAATCATCAACCCCATGCCGAAGATCGAGATCGACATGACAAGGTTGGTCGCCAATGCGCCTGCCGCCAACGTCTCCGGACCAAGCCTGCCGAGCAGCACAACATCTGTCGCATGGATCAAAGCGCCCGACAAATTGGCGAGGATCAAGGGCCAGGCAAGCGACAGCGTCGCGCGGAACTCTGCGCGCCATAGGCTTCGGCTGGATGTTGGTTCCTCAGACACAGGAGGTGGCCTCTATACGTCAGCGGCGCAGGGCGAAAGGCTGCTGTTCAACGTCACCCCAGCGAAGGCTGGGGTCTCTGGGACACCAGAGCGAGAGATGCCAGCCTGCGCTGGCATGACGATGGGGCAGGCTCCCCCCTAAACCAGCGTCCGTTCAATAAACCAATAGCTCGCCGTAATCCCGATCAGATAGGTCGTCCCAAGCGTCACCGGGCGCAGTGCGGCCGGGCGCACCCGGCGGATCAGCGCCAGAACGGCCAGAGCTGCAATCACGATGGCGAGTTGCCCTGCCTCCACACCCAAATTGAAGGTGAGCAGCGCCATCGGCACTTCGCCCTGCGGCAGGCCAATCTCTTTCAAGGCTCCGGCAAAGCCAAAGCCGTGGAGCAGTCCAAACAAGAAGGCGACCACCCAAGGCATGCGCTGTGAAAGGCGCGGCGTGCCATCGCCGGACTTCACAATCTCCACCGCCAGAAACATGATCGACAGCGCAATAATGCTCTCCACCGGCCGTTGCGGCAGCCCCAGAAAGCCGAGCGTCGTGCCCACCAGCGTGATGGAGTGGGAAACGGTGAAGGCCGTCACCGCCTGCGCCACGATCCACCCGCGTTGCAGCAACAGCACCAGCGCGAGCACGAAGAATAGATGGTCAAAGCCGAACAGGATGTGCTCAACCCCGATCACAAAATAGGTCCGGGCGACCTCCCACCGGTCCGCCTTCCTGGCAATGGTGAACACCCTGTTGTCAGGCGTCAGCCGGCTGGTTTGGACAGGCAGGCCAAGCGGCGCGACGCGGACGAGCACATCAGTGACGGTCGCATCAAGCCCCGCTACCGAGACAGACTTGCCCGCAAGGGTCCCCGTGCAGGTCAGCGTGCGGATAACGAG
>JBBATT010000208.1:0-4819 GCA_040398605.1 Chakrabartia sp. | reverse complement strand
AAGCCAGACGCAGACGCGTCGTTACGGCGTCATCGCATCGCTGCGTTATGATCTGGATGATCACAATACGGTGCGTGTGGCATACTCCCTGGATCGTGCCCGCCACCGGCAGACAGGCGAAGTCATCGGCCTTGAACTTAATGGCGAACCGCTTGATGTGTTTGCGGTGAACGCCCCGCTCAAGGATGCCGCAGGCAACATTCTGCAAAAGCGTGACCGTCTGTCACTAGCCATTCTGAACCAGATTTCCGGTGAATATCGCGGTGAGTTCCTCGACGAAAAGCTGACGGTGAACCTTGGTGTTCGTGCGCCATTCTTCAAGCGTGATCTGACGAACAATTGCGCAACGTCCAGCGCGGCTGGCTTTGTGGAATGCTTCGGTACCAACACCGGCGCACAGACAGCATGGCTTGCCAACAACCCGACGGTCACGATCGGTTCGGGTGCTTCGGCCGGAACATCGCCGGTTCAGGGGCCGCAGCAGCGTGTCTTCAAGTTCAACAAGATCCTGCCAAACCTTGGCCTGACCTATGATCTGGACCAGAGCGCGACGGTGTTCGCGAACTATTCCAAGGGTGTTCAGGTTCCGGGAACGGACAGCTTGTACAACAGCTTCTACTTCGCCCCGACAGCGGAACAGGCGAAGCCGAAGCCGGAAACGACGGACAACTTTGACCTTGGCGTTCGCTATCGTTCGGGCAAGCTGATGGCGCAGTTCTCGGGCTGGTATACGCGCTATGCCAACCGCCTAGCGTCAGCTTACGATCCAGAGCTGGATCGTAGCGTTTATCGCAACCTTGGCGTTGTCGATAAATACGGCGTTGATGGCAGCATCTCCTATTCGGTGCTCCCGCAGCTGAACGTTTATGCTTTCGGTTCCTATCTGAAGTCGAAGATCAAGGATGATCTGCTTCTCACCGAACTGACCAACGGCACGAAGATTTACTCTCCGACGGCTGGAAAGCGTGAATCGGGGGCTCCGGTGTTTACCTTGGGTGGTCGCGTGCAGGGCGAATTGGGTCCGGTTGAACTTGGCGTGCAGGCCAAGCGCTACGGCAAGCGCTATGTCAATGACTCCAACCTTCAGGTCCTTACCGGTGCCACTGGTGCCGTTGCCTATTACGCAGCTGTTCCTGCCTACACACTCGTCGACTTTGATGCGCGGTTGAACCTCGACTTCTTGGGTCTCAACAAGAAGACTTACTTCCAGCTCAACGTAACGAACGTGCTCGACACGCTTTACGTTGGCAGCTTTGACGGCGGCAACCAGTCGCCAACATACAACGCCGGAACAGGCGCCATCACAGGCTACTCGTCACCGGTCAACGTGCAGATGGGCCCGCCGCGTACGGTGATGGGTTCGCTCGTCTTCGCATTCTGATTTTATAGACAAAGCGTTTTAATGAAGCCGCCGTCCCGAAAGGGGCGGCGGTTTTCGTTTGTGCGGGGTGCAGCCTATTCAAATTGAGACAGCCCGTTGGGCCAAGGCGTGGCTTTTTTGCAACGCAGCAAAAGACTCTTTTCCAGGCGGCGCATTTAGACTGGCCTGTCACAGGGCCGAAACATAAAGGCACCAAATCGGCATGGTTACGCGGTCAATTTGGCCACGTTAAGGCCAGCTAAGTCCAATTAGGGGTGCATCATGAAGAACAATCTATTTTTTGGCGTCGCAACTGTTGCTCTCGTCGCGTCGGCGCCTGCATATGCGCAGTCGACAGGCTCAATCGAAGTCGATGACGAAATCATTGTAACAGCACAGCAAGGCGAAGACGGCGTTGCCGGTATTGTTGTTCCGGATGCGACCAAAGCGCGCGGGATCCTCACGCAGGAGTTGATCCAGACCCAAGCCGCCGGTCAGTCGATCCTCAACACGATCAACCTGATCCCGGGTGTGAACTTTACCAACTCGGACGCTTATGGGTCTTCGGGTGGTAACATCCGTATCCGCGGTTTTGACGGCAACCGCATCTCGCTGACGTTTGATGGCTTCCCGCTCAACGATTCGGGCAACTACGCCATCTTCTCCAACCAGCAGCTTGATCCGGAATTGATCGAACAGGTCAACGTCAACCTCGGCACGACCGACGTTGACAGCCCCACAGCATCTGCCGCGGGCGGCACGGTCAACTACCGGACGATCACGGGGACTGAAGACATTGCTGCAAAGGTTAGCGCTTCTATCGGTGACGACAATTACAGCCGCGTGTTCGGCTGGCTGAGCTCAGGTGCATTTACCGAGAGCGGCTCCCGAATCTGGGTGTCGGCCAGCACGGCACGCAATGATAAGTTCAAGGGCCCGGGCCGGATCGAGAAGCAGCAGTATAATGCGCGCTTCTACCAGCCGCTGGACAATGGCGACTTCATCTCATTGGCGGGTCACTATAACCAGAACCGCAATAATTTTTACCGCAACCCGAGCGTGAACGACCTTCGTACGCTGTTTACTGCGGCCACGATCCCAACCGCGGCCAACATCTCATCGGCGAATCCGCTCAGCCTGAGTGTCCTGACGCCAACGCAACAGGATGCACTGTTCAACTTTGAAAATGACGCGACGTGCAACCAGCCCGTGAAGGGCCCCGGCGCCCAGAACTATGGTGGCGCCGGTTTCACGTGCACCAACTTTTACGGTCTGCGTATCAACCCGTCGAACACGGGCAATGGCCGTTTTAACTCTCGCTTTACGCTGGCCGACCAGTTGATCTTCACGGCGGACGCCTCGTTCCAGTACGTTCTGGCCAATGGTGGTGGCTACACCACACTGGCTGAAAACAGCGCACTTGCCCGAGGATCGCGCGGGCTCGCAGCTCCGGGTGTGGACTTTAACGCCGATGGTGATTTTTCTGACACCGTGGGTTTCTACACGCCGAACAACACAAATACCCGACGCTACACCGCGATCATGTCGCTGATCTATGACATCAACGACGATCACCGGGTCCGTATCGCCTACACCTTTGACCGTGCGCAGCATCGCCAGACGGGGGAATGGGGCTTTTTGAACTCGGCTGGTTTCCCACAGAACGTCTTTGGCGGTCGCAATGGGCCTGATGTTGTTAATGCGGATGGCTTCGCGCTTCAGCAGCGTGACCGCTTGTCGATCGCGCTCCTCAATCAGGTTGCCGGTCAGTATATCGGTAAGCTTTTTGACGAAAAGCTGCGGGTTGAAATTGGCCTGCGTGCGCCATTCTTCAAGCGTGACCTAGATCAGAATTGCTACACGCAGACGGGCGGCTCCGGTTTTGCGACCTGCACCAGCCAGCTGCCTGCAAACCTCGTCATTGTTCCGCCTACGCAGTTGACCGGACCATTCCCGGCGAACTCGCTCTACGCCCCGTTTGAAGCCAGCTATAAGTACAATAAGATTTTGCCTAACGCAGGTCTGACGTTCAAACTGGCCGATGATCTCAGCACTTTTGCAAGCTACGCCAAGGGCTTTTCTGCACCGCGCACGGACAATCTCTATCGTCAGCCTCTGGTGATCGTGACTCCGGAAACAACTGACGCGTTTGACCTTGGCATGCGCTATACGACAAGCAAGGTGCAGGCACAGGCGACGGTTTGGTATATCCAGTATCAGAACCGCATTGTGACCTCGTTCGATCAGGCGCTTGGCATCTCTGTCGACCGGAACGTTGGTAAAGTGAAGAGCTACGGTGTGGATGCAAACATCGCCTATAGCCCGACACGGGAGATCACACTTTATACCTTTGCGTCCTACAACAACTCGAAGCTTCAGCAGAACATCGAACTCGGACAAGTAGGTGGCGTTACCATTTTCGCCCCGACCGCTGGCAAGTTTGTAACCGAGACGCCGAAATGGACTGTTGGCGGTCGTGCTTCAGTGGATGTCGGTCCAGTGAGCGTCGGCGCGCAAGTCAAATACGTCAGCAGCCGCTTTGCCACGGATGTGAACGACGTGATTGCGCCAAGCTATACGACGGTTGATGCCAATGCGAGCTTCAGCTTCGCCAATTGGGGCCTGAAGGACACCTTCTTCCAAGTGAACGCCATCAACCTGTTCAACAAGTTCTACTTCGGCAATATCAGTACGCAGATCAACCACGGCACGATCGGCGGCATTGCGGGTTCGAACCCGAACTTCTCCGTCGGCGCGCCGCGCACCATCATGGGCACGTTGCAGATCGGTTTCTAAGCCAAGCGAAAAGCGCACAAAGAAAGACCGCCGTCCCGCAAGGGGCGGCGGTTTTCTTTTGGGCAGGTAAGTCCTCTCAAATCCTTGGTGTCATTCCCGCGAAAGCGGGACTCCAGTTACGAAGGACATCCGTGGATCCCCGCTTTCGCGGGGATGACACAGGAGTGGGCGCACCTCTCAGTCGTAGGCCTTTTTATAAATGCTGTTCTTCGGCTTTTCGAACAGCTTCATCACCATGGGCTCAAAGAAGCTCAAAGGTGCTGAGTCATAGTTCGGGTCAAAGGCGGGGCAGTCGTATTTCTCGATGAAATCTGCCGTCGCCTGATAATGCTCGTGGCCCTTAAACTGCTCCCGCATGTCGCGGTTGAGGCCGATATAGTGGAAGAAGTTATAGCCCTGGAAAATCCCGTGATGCTGGGTGATCCAGAGGTTTTCTTCGGATACGAATGGCTTCAGGATCGCTGCGGCCACATCCGGGTGGTTATAGGCGCCCAGCGTATCGCCAATGTCATGGAGCAGCGCCATGACGACATATTCCTCGCTGCGCCCGTCGCGGTGGGCGCGGGTGGCGGTCTGTAGGCTGTGGGTCAGGCGGTCGACGGCAAAGCCACCAAAATCGCCATCAAGCAGCCTCAGGTGATCGAGCACGCGCGCGCCGCCGCC
>JBBATT010000207.1:0-4832 GCA_040398605.1 Chakrabartia sp. | reverse complement strand
AGATCATCATCGCCCTTGGCGGCGAAGGTGAGCGGGCCGGGCATGAGCTTGCCGAACTGATGGGCATGATCCCCATGAATGTCAGCCGCGCCCTCGCGTCCCTCTCTGAACGTGGATGGGTTGAAGAAGTTCTCGATCATTCCAACCGACGGCGCAAACCTCACAGGCTGAGTGAGGAAGGCTGGCGCGCCTATCGCAAGATGGGCCCTCGTATTGAAGATGTCGCAACCTTCCTGTTCAGCACGTTGGACCCCCAAGAACGCGCGGGCATGTCCAGCGTTCTCGACAAGCTCTACGAACAGGTGATGGGGTGG
Source organism: Chakrabartia sp. (assembly GCA_040398605.1). Classification (GTDB taxonomy): domain Bacteria; phylum Pseudomonadota; class Alphaproteobacteria; order Sphingomonadales; family Sphingomonadaceae; genus Aquisediminimonas. Next base: position 4,518 of record JBBATT010000207.1, on the reverse strand, counting down.
CATCAGCGCGCTGGCCATTGAGCCAGCGTCCTAGCCCCCTATTTTGGCTGCCCAGCAATCACGGCGCCGAAACGCGGATGGGCAAAGTGCATCGGTACATCATGCCGGTAGGGCCAGGTCTGACGGATTTCTTCGCTGCGGATCGTGTCTGGGCCAATCGGGTTGGCGGGGAAGCATTCTGTAAGCGGCTGAAGGTGCGCGGTCGTCTTTGACCAGCCGGCTTCATAATCCCCCTGCCACTGCATCATATAATCCAGCCGTTTGATCTTCCAAACGCCGTCTTCACGCACATAGTCATTCTCGTAGATCCCGGCTTCCATAAACTGGAGCGGCAGGCCTTCCGGCTTAAACTCCCGGCTCTCATGGCTGCCACCGAACAGTATGCCGCGGAAACGACCCTTAGCGGTCTGCCGATCTGGCGCGACGGTGATGATGTCCTGCATCTGAAAATGATCGAGCAGGAAGCCATAGGCCGGGCCCTCTTCCCCCGGCGCGAGAAACAGGCTCTTGAACCAAGTGCCGTAAAGGCGGCGGGCGCCTTCCCGGCCCTTATAAACGCCGGAGAGGAAGATGACCTCGCCATCCTCAGCAAACAGCTCGGCCACATCGTCGGCGCGATTGAAATCGATATAATAGCCATAGGCCCAATGGAGGCGGCGGATGGCATTGATATCTTCCAGTTCGCTGACGCGGTTTTCCAGCGTGGCCAGTCTCAATTCGACGACGGACATCCTCATCTCTCCTCTTTTGATTTGTATGCGTTGCTAACGAATGTTACGAAGCAAGGCGAGAGGAATTTGCATGAACTGGCAGGGCAAGACCGCCTTCATCACCGGCGGCGTATCAGGCATTGGCTTTGGCATTGCGCGCGCCTTTGCAGAAGCGGGCATGAACTTGATCTTGAGCTACCGGAATGAAGCCTATCGCGCCGATGCCGAAGCATGGTTTGTGCAGAACGAACGCCCCCTGCCCCGCTTCGTCAAGCTCGACGTAACCGACCGGGCAGGCTTTGCCGCCGCCGCAGCGGATGCGGGCAAGGTCCATGTCCTCGTCAACAATGCAGGCGTCAGCGTCTTCGGGCCGACCGACGAAGCGAGCCATGCCGATTATGATTGGATCATGGGCGTGAACTTCGGCGGTGTCGTCAACGGGCTTGTGTCCTTCCTTCCGGGGATGAAGGCCCACGGCGAAGGCGGCCATGTCGTCAATGTCGCCTCGATGGCAGCCTATCTCTCAGGCCCGCAGGCCGGGATATACACGGCCAGCAAGTTTGCGGTTCGCGGCCTGACGGAATCGCTGCGCTACAACCTTGCGCCATATGGAATTGGCGTGTCGCTTATGTGCCCCGGCCTGACCAAGACCAATGCGTGGGATTCGGCCCTAAAGCGCCCCGATGACTTTACAGGCTATGGCTTTAAGCCTGCGGACAAGGCTGAGTTGGAGCAGTTTGGCACGGCATTTGAGCTGGGCATGGACCCTCTGGAAGTTGGCCGCAAAACACTTGCTGGCATGACAGAGAACCGCGGCCTCATCCTCACACACCCTGAGTTCACCGAAGATTTTGAAGAGATTTATCGCACGTCGCTTGAGGCCCTTCCCAAAGAGCAAGCGCCTGAGGGACGTCTGCACATTGAACGCCTTCGTCGGGAAGCAAATCAAGCCGCTGGCGAAGGCAAACATATCAACCTTGGCGATCTGACATAGGAGACTGAAGGCATGACACCGACTGGCGTAAACGTAGCAAATCCGGAAAAGGTCTTCATTGGCGGACTATGGCGCCCAGCCCATTCGGGCCGCTCGATTGAGATTGTCTCGCCAAATACAGAACAAGTTGTCGCCGTCGTGGCCGAAGCCGATGAGGCCGACATGGACGCTGCTGTCGCTGCCGCCCGCGACGCCTTTGACAATGGCCCGTGGGTCGCTCTAAGCCCTGGGGAACGCATCAGCCACCTTAGGCGCATGGCAGACCATCTGCGCGCGCGGGAAAGCGAAATCGCCAAAGCCTGGACGGCCCAAATGGGCGGCCTCGCCAGCTTTGCCGGCCCGATGACCGGCGGGTCCACAATGACGTTCGATAACATCATTGCGATGGCCGAAAAGTTTGCGTTCGTTGAACAACGTCCGACCATCGGCGCAGCTGTAGGTCTTGTGGCCTATGAACCCGTCGGCGTTGTCGCCGCGATTGCGCCTTGGAATGGGCCATATGGCATCATGCTCAATAAGGTCGCCTATGCGCTGGCCTCGGGCTGCACCGTCATCATGAAGCCGTCTCCTGAGACACCTCTCGAGGCCTATATCATCGCTGAAGCCGCAGAGGCCGCAGGCGTGCCCGCAGGCGTCGTCAATCTCGTTTGCGGTCACCGCGAGGCGAGCGACCATCTCGTCTGCAACCCCGGCGTCGACAAGGTTAGCTTCACGGGCTCCACCGTTGCGGGCAAGCGCATCGCCAGCGTCTGTGGGGAGCGGATTGCCCGCTGCACGCTGGAACTGGGTGGAAAATCTGCGGCCATCATCGCGGATGACTTCCCGATCGAGGCGGCGGCAGGCCTGCTCACCGGCACGATCACGATGATGAGCGGGCAGGTATGCGCCATGCTCTCGCGCGTCATTGTCCCGCGCAAACGGCATGATGAACTTGCCAGTGCTATTTCTGCAGAAATGAAAAAGGTCGTCGTCGGCTATTCGGACGATCCATCCACGATGCTCGGCCCTGTCGCCATGAAACGCCAGTTGGAGCGGATCGAAATGTATATTGAGGAGGGCAAAAAGACCGCTGACCTCATCACTGGCGGCGGACGCCCGGCGCATCTCAACCGGGGTTACTTCATTGAGCCGACGTTGTTCGCCAATGTGAAGAATGACAGCCGGATCGCGCAGGAAGAAATCTTCGGTCCGGTGCTCAGCCTCATCCCCTGCGAGGATGAGGAAGACGCCATCCGCATCGCCAATGACTCCAACTATGGCCTGAACGGCTCGGTGCTCACCAATGACCATGAACGGGCCTACCGTATCGCGCGCCGCGTCCGCACAGGTGGCTTTGGGCAGAACGGCTTGCGGATGGACTTTGGCCTGCCCTTTGGCGGGTTCAAGCAATCCGGCGTCGGCCGCGAAGGCGGCCTGGAAGGCATGATGAGCTACTTGGAACTCAAGACCATCCTGCTCGACGGCCAACCCGCAACACTATAGCCAGCGACGCTATAGCTCAACGCAGCCGCCGTCGACGAACAGGTCAACGCCATTGATGAAGCTCGCTTCGTCACTCGCTAAAAACAGGGCCGCGCGGGCAATCTCCTCAGAGGTACCCATGCGGCCCATCGGCACCACGCCGGAAAGCATATCGCGCATCCCCTGTATCTCTTCTGGCGATGCATCCCGTTTGAAGATCTCTGTATCTGTTGGGCCGGGGCTGACCATATTTACCCGAATGCGGCGGGGCAGAAGCTCCTTGCCAACAATTCGCGCGACGGCCCGAAGGCCCGCCTTGGCGGCGGCATAAGCGACATTGCCGGGAACGGCTGCGACAGAGCCAATAGAGCCTGTCACAACGATGCTGCCGCCGTCCTTCATATGCGGCATCGCGGCCTGCATGGCGAAGAAGGCACCTTTCAAGTTCACATCATGGATGCCGTCCCAAAAGGCCTCCGAGACGTCAGGCACCATCGCAAAGCCACCGACGCCCGCATTCACAAACAGAACATCGATACCGCCCAGCAGGGCTGAGGCTTCAGCAATGCTCCGCCTGCTGGCATTGAGATCTCCCATGTCGGCGCGGATGGCTGTTGCACCAACCTGCGCCGCAACGGATGCAAGACTGGATTCATTGCGACCCGTAATGACGAGCCGCGCGCCTTCATCTGCAAAAAGCTGTGCAGCGGCAGCACCGATCCCGGCGTTGCCGCCGAGGATCAGCACGGCCTTCCCGTCAAAACGTTTCATTAGAACATGCCGTTTTCGTTGGCCGATTTTTCGGGGACAGGCTGCACCACATCCCAATGCTCGACAACCTTGCAGCCTTCGACCCGCACGATATCGACAACGGCGATACCCCTGTCATCCGGCGCAAATTTGCCGTGTGAATGCACCGCGACCAGATCACCGTCCGCGATGATCCGCTTGATGGAGTAGCTGATATGCGGATTGGATTTCATAAACGGTTCTAGGAAGGCAATCGCCGCATCCCGCCCAGTTGGCGCCATTGGGTTATGCTGAATATAGCCCGGGACCACCCATTTTTCGAAGGCGCCGCGCGGGTCCTTATCGATGTAGAGTTGCGTCATGAATTTGGTGACGACTTCTTTCGGCTTCAGGCGGCATTTGGCAGCCTCTGCCGGCATCGAATACAATGCAAAAAGGCTGGCGGCAATCAAAGCATAACGACGCATAACAGTCTCCTTTAGAACATGCTGTTGGGGTTGACGGGGTTTTCCGAGACTTCCTGAATGACGTCCCAATGCTCCACGATCTTCCCGCCTTCACAACGGAAGATGTCGCACACAGCAAGGCCGGGATCACCGGGCC
>JBBATT010000206.1:0-4859 GCA_040398605.1 Chakrabartia sp. | reverse complement strand
AAATCCGGGCGGCGCGCACCTGCCCGGAAAAGATCGTGCCGCGCGCACCCAAGGTGGCCTTGCCAGAGAGACGAAGGCGCGAGGCCGTCATGTCCGCAGCGGCCAGCGTGCCCGCCACGATGTCCACATCAGCATCGGTCTTCCGCGCGTCTCCGCGAAAGTCCACTTGCGCCTCAGCGCCTCCGATCTTCACACCCGGCATTGCGGATGACAGCAAGCGAACGGCACCTGTGCCGCGCCAATCCGCCATATCCTCAGCGATACTGGCGTCCAGCGAAAGGGCTGCTTCTTTGCCGGACATCGCTCCGCACGCCACAGTCGCTAAGCGCACCGGCCCTTTAAAGGTCGGGCGGCGGCCAACGACCGAGAGGTCACCATAAACAGTGACGTCCGTCGCACCGCACGTCGCGTCGCGGGAAAGGCGCGGCGCGACAAGGGCGAGCTTCCCTTCAAAACCGCCCTGCAAATTGCCCTGCCCGTCTAGCTTGCCGGCCAATTGACCAAAGGGCGTGTCGAGGCGCAGGCGCGCATCCTCCAAAGACAGGTCAATATCTGGCAAGCGAAACGGCGCGCCCGTTGACTTTGGCAGCAGCCGATCCAGCGCGCCCAGCGAGACGGTTCCGTCAACGAGGCGACCATTTAGACGGACGCCGCCTGCCCGCACCGCGCGCACGGTCAGTCCCGACAGGCTTGGCCCCACGTCAATTTCGGCCCAATCGGCTGTAAGATCCGGGTTGTTTGGATTGCCGAGGCGCACATTCTCCAAGCGCTGGCGTCGCACCTCAATGGCCCGGATGTCATAGCTGGCCGCAACGCCGCGGTCTTGCAGATAGCCATCAATCGCGTCGCGCGCGATCGGCTCACGGTAGCTCCAGACCGCAACGACAGCCGCAGCTCCGACACCCGCCAGTGCGAGCGATGCATATTTGACGCCGGGTCGAACCGCCATAACTCCTACCAAGCCGCTTTATGGGCCGTGATCAAGCGCAATTGCGCAACCAGAGCTCCCAAGTTAGCCTATCGTTGATGAACGGGGAAACAACCGATGGCACCGGCCACCGCGCGCGTCTGCGAAAGCGGTTGATTGAAGGCGGCAGCGATGCCCTATTGGACCACGAACTCATTGAATATCTTCTGGCTTTGGCCATTCCGAGGCGGGACACCAAGCCGCTGGCCAAAAAGCTGCTGCATGAATTTGGCGGCATTGGCGGGCTTCTGACAGCGGACGGAGAATCACTCGCGCGCAGCGGCGGCTTGGGAGAGACAGCAGTTGCCGCGATCAAGATCGTGCAGGCCGCGACCCTGCGCATGTTGAGCGACCCCATCCGCAACCAGCCGATCCTGAGCAACTGGCAGGCGCTTTTGGATTATCTGCGCGTCGATATGGCGTCGCTCACCATTGAGCGCGTTCGCGTGCTGCACCTCAATTCCCGCAACATGCTGATCCGCGATGAGGTGATGTCGGAAGGCTCAATCGATCAGGCGGCGGTCTATGTCCGTGAGGTGATCCGGCGCGCGATTGACCTTGGCTCTGTGGCGATCATTCTGGTCCATAATCACCCGTCGGGCGATCCCTCCCCCAGCCGCGCCGACATCCAGCTGACGAAGGATATTGCCGAGGCCGGCAGGCGATTGGGCATCGTCGTTCATGACCACATCATCATCGGCGCAGATAAACACACGTCGATGCGCGCGGCTGGGTTGATCTAAAACTGTCGCCCGCCCGCCGAAACGCGCCGCCTCAATAAAGTAACATCGGCATGCCCTCGATGCCGACCAGGGAGGCCCGATAGGTCCGGGGATCATAAAGGGCGGACACGTCGACCGACTTGCGCTGCTCCAGCAGCGTCGCAATCGGCACATGGGTGTAGTTGCCGCCTTTCAGGGCCAACATCCGCCCAGCCTGTCCGCTTTGCAGCAATTGGACGGCCAGTGCCCCAAAGGCAAAACCGACCATGCGGTCAACGGCATCGGGAGCACCGGACCGCATCAGATAGGCCAGTTCCTGAACGATGGTGCCCTGCCCCGTCCGGCTGGCGACTTCGCGCGCCAGTCGCTGGCCGATGCCTTCCTGCGAACGGTCACTGGCGGACTTGCCAATCTCTTCGCCAAGCCCTTGATCACCCTTGATTGTCGCCCCTTCAGAGACCACGCACATGGAGTAATTCTCAGGGTTGGAGCGCTTGTCCGCCTCCAACAGGGGGATCAGAACGTCCAGATCGACTGGCACTTCCGAAATCATCGTCCGGTCCACCTGTGCCAGAAAGCCGGACATCAACGCCGTCTCGCCTGACCGCCGCCCGAAGAGTTCCACGATGGCAATGCGTTCATGGCTGGCCGCCGTCGTGCGCAGGGCGTTGATCGCCTCGACCGAGCGGCTGATCGCGGTTGAAAAACCGATGCAATAGTCGGTCCCAAAGACGTCATTGTCCATGGTCTTGGGGATGGAGATGACAGGCACGCCCAAGCTGGACAGATGCGCGGCAAAGCGCAGGGTGCCGTCCCCGCCCATCGCGCAGACCGCATCGATGCCGAGCGCGGTGAGCTTTTCGAGCACTTCTTGCGTCCGATCCCCTTCGGGCCGTGTGCGCGGATCAAGGCGAGAGCTGTGGAGCATCGTGCCGCCCACCCGGTCCACTCCGCGAACCGCCTCCCGACCAAGCACAATCAGATTCTCAGCGCGGCTGAGGTCACTCGCCGGATCGACATCGAGCAAGCCCTGCCAGCCTCGGCGGATACCCGTCACCTGCCAGCCCAAATCCAGCGCGGACAGCGTGATGGAACGGATACAGGCATTCAGCCCCGGCACATCGCCGCCGCCTGTCAGAATTCCAATACGCATCCTGCGTCCCTTCCGATTGCCGCCCCTGCCCCTTCCTGCTAGCGGCACGTCGAAACATCAAGCCACAGGATTGCCCATGATTCCCCGCTACGCCCGCCCCGAGATGGTCAAAATCTGGGAGCCCGAGACCCGCTTTAAGATCTGGTTCGAAATTGAGGCGCACGCGACCGACGCCTTGGCAGAGCTGGGCGTTGTGCCAAAGTCCGCCGCCAAGGCACTGTGGGACTGGTGGGCAACCAACCCGACCATCGACGTCGCAGCCATTGACGCCATTGAAGCCGTCACCAAGCATGACGTGATTGCCTTCCTTACATGGGTTGCAGAAAATGTAGGCGACGAAGCCCGCTTCATGCACCAGGGGATGACCAGCTCCGACGTGCTCGACACTTGCCTTTCGGTGCAGATGACGCGCGCTGCCGACATTCTGCTGGCCGATCTCGACGCGCTGCTCGACGCGATCAAGCGCCGCGCCTTTGAACATAAGATGACGCCGAGCATCGGCCGCAGCCATGGCATTCACGCAGAACCCGTCACCTTCGGCCTTAAAATGGCGGAAGCCTATGCCGAATTCTCACGCAACCGCGACCGCCTGATTGCCGCACGCAAGGACATTGCGACCTGCGCAATTTCCGGCGCCGTAGGCACATTCGCCAATATCGACCCCCGTGTGGAAGAACATGTCGCCGCCAAGCTTGGCCTCGCCATTGAACCTGTCTCCACGCAGGTCATCCCGCGCGATCGCCACGCCATGTTCTTTGCGACATTGGGGGTGATTGCCTCGTCGATTGAGCGGCTATCGGTTGAAGTCCGCCATTTGCAGCGCACCGAAGTTCTGGAAGCGGAAGAGTATTTCTCGCCCGGCCAGAAGGGTTCGTCAGCCATGCCGCACAAGCGCAATCCAGTGCTCACGGAAAATCTGACGGGTCTCGCTCGTATGGTCCGCAGCTATGCCCTTCCTGCCATGGAAAACGTGGCGCTGTGGCATGAGCGCGACATCAGCCACTCCTCGGTGGAGCGCTATATCGGCCCGGACGCGACCATCACGCTCGACTTCGCCCTCGCCCGCCTAACGGGCGTGATCGACAAGTTACTCGTCTACCCAGAGCGGATGCAGAAGAACCTCGATAAGATGGGGGGCCTCGTGCACTCACAGCGCGTTCTGCTCGCCCTCACCCAGGCTGGCGTCAGCCGCGAAGACTCCTATCGTCTTGTGCAGCGCAACGCGATGAAAGTCTGGGAGTCCGATGGGCACCTGTCGCTGATGGAACTCCTAAAGGCTGATCCAGAGGTGACTGCCGCTCTGTCTGTTCAGGAAATCGAGGACAAGTTCGACCTCGGCTATCACCTGAAGCACGTGGATACGATCTTCTCCCGTGTCTTCGGCTAGGGTCTCAAATTAATTCATTTGCAACCTTTGATTGCATTTACTGCAATCGCGGTTGCCTAAGTTGCGTTTGAAAATCTTTGTTGCAGCGCACAAATGCGATCCGTGACGGCGGCACATCGCCATCGTCTGCAACAAAGGAAACTAGCAATGACCTACGTAACACGCGTAGCGAGCGTTGCCATTGCTTTGATGATCCAGGGTATCACCTACGGAATTATCACAGGCGCCTAACAGGCTCGCTATATTTCCACAGACAGGAAGGCCCGCCGGATCGCTCCGGCGGGCCTTTCCTTTTAAGCTTATCTGTCATTCCCGCGCAGGCGGGAATCCATCAGCACTGAGATTAACGAATCCGGCAGCACGCGCGAGCGGGTCCCTGGATTCCGGCTTTCGCGGGAATGACAAGGTGGAGACGCCAACCTTTACTCCGTCAGATCGTCCCACATATCCTTGAGCTTTGCGAAGAAGCCCGTGCTTTGCGGGCACTCATCGCCTGTCTCGGTCTCACGGAAGGCTTGCAGCAGTTCCTTCTGCTTCGCGGTCAACTTCGTCGGTGTCTCGACTTCAATCTGAACCACAAGGTCACCCATGCCGCGACCGTTCAGCACGGGCATCCCTGCCCCGCGCTGG
>JBBATT010000205.1:0-4869 GCA_040398605.1 Chakrabartia sp. | reverse complement strand
GGCATGTCCGGCGGGGTCGCCTATGTTTATGACGAGGACGGCCGCTTCCGTGAGCGTTGCAACATGGCGATGGTCGATGTTGAACCGATCATGCCGGATGCCGATGGCGACGAAGGCACAGGCCGCCCAACACAGCGTCCTTTGAATGTCCATGACTTTGGCATGGGCGATATGCTCCGCCACAGCGCGGACCGTCTGCGCATCCTGCTCGAACGGCACCATTTGCACACGGGTAGCAAACGCGCCCGTGCCATCCTGGATGATTGGGACACGGCGCTGACGCGCTTCGTCAAGATTATGCCGCGTGACTATGCCCGTGCGCTGAAGCAGCTGGAGGCCGAGCGCCTTGCTGCGGCTTCTGTCGCTGCCGAATAATCAAGATTATTGGAGACTGATCGTGGGCAAGGCCACTGGCTTCCTCGAACTCGACCGGACTGACCGGACCTATGCCGACCCCAAGGATCGGCTGACGCACTACCGTGAATTCGTCATTCCGATGTCGGAAGATGCGATCCGCGGGCAGGCCTCACGTTGCATGAACTGCGGCATTCCGTTTTGCCACAATGGCTGCCCGGTCAACAACATCATCCCGGACTGGAACAATCTGGTTTATGAAAATGACTGGCGCAACGCGCTGGAAGTTCTGCATTCGACCAACAACTTCCCGGAATTCACTGGCCGAATCTGCCCCGCCCCGTGCGAGGCGAGCTGCACGCTGAACATCGAAGATTCCCCCGTCACCATCAAGTCCATCGAATGCCAGATCGTTGATCGTGGATGGCAAGAAGGCTGGGTCACCCCGCTGGTCCCTTCCAAGAAGACAGGTAAGTCAATCGCCGTGGTCGGCTCCGGCCCTGCCGGCATGGCGTGCGCACAGCAGCTCGCCCGCGCAGGTCATACCGTCACCGTCTTCGAAAAGAACGACCGCATCGGTGGCCTGATGCGTTACGGTATTCCTGACTTTAAAATGGAAAAGCACCTGATCAACCGGCGTCTCGTCCAGATGGAAGCGGAAGGCGTTGAGTTCCGCACCTCGATGGAAGTCGGGGTGCAGGTGTCGTTTGAAAGCCTGCAACAGAATTACGACGCCGTCGTCATGTCGGGTGGCGCAGAAGAAGCGCGGCGCCTTGAAATTCCAGGCGCAGAGCTTGCAGGCGTGCGTCTGGCGATGGAATTTCTGACCCAGCAGAATAAGCGCAATGCAGGCGACGATGAAGTGCGCGCCGCACCGCGCGGCACGCTGACCGCAACCGGCAAGCACGTTCTTGTGATCGGCGGCGGCGATACGGGATCAGACTGCGTCGGCACGTCCAACCGTCAGGGGGCCGCCTCGGTCACGCAGATCGAAATCATGCCCAAGCCGCCGACCAAGGAAGACAAGGCGCTCAACTGGCCCGATTGGCCGATGAAGCTGCGCACCTCGTCCAGCCACGAAGAAGGCTGTGATCGCGACTGGGCCGTCCTGACCAAGCGCGTCGTTGGCACCAACGGCACTGTCGAAGGCCTAGAATGCGTCCGCGTCGAATGGGTCGATGGCAAGATGGTGGAGATGGCCGGCAGTGAGTTCACGCTGAAGGCCGACCTCATCCTGCTCGCCATGGGCTTCACCGGCCCGCGCAAGCCCGGCATGGTCGAACAGGCCGAAGTCTCGCTTGACGGACGTGGCAATGTTGCGGCCGATACCGAGAATTATGAAACCAGCCGCGACGGCGTGTTCGTCTGCGGCGATATGCGTCGGGGGCAGAGCCTTGTCGTCTGGGCCATCCGCGAAGGCCGCCAGTGCGCCCGCGCAGTTGATCTTTATCTGACCGGTAAGACCGAACTGCCCCGCTAAGGCAGCAGCCGAAAATCTGAAGGGCGGCCCCGCAAGGTGCCGCCCTTTTTCGTTCAGCGGCTCTGGATAAACGCCCGCACGTCGCGCGAGAGCTTGGCCCGATCCTCATCGCGGACGTACATCATGTGGCCCGCGTCATAATAATGGAACTGGATGCGGTCCTTCGGGAAGCCGGAGCGCGTGAGCGAATATTCGGCGGCATAGAAAGGCGTGGCAAAGTCATACCAGCCCTGCGCGACAAAAATGCGCAGGCCCGAATTTTCACGCAATGCTGTCGAGACATAAGGCGCGACATTCATATAGGTGTCGCTGTCCCGCCCTTCATTGAGGCGCCAATCCCACTTCCCGACGCCGCCGATGGTCACATAGGACCGGTCGGTCTTGTAGCCGAGGTCGCCGCGCGCATAGGCGTTGATGGCGGCGGTATAGCCCCCGTCAATGCCATAGAAGCTGGGATCATTATCCACCTCAGACCCCGCTGAATCGGCGTCTTTGCCAGTGTAGCGGGAATCGAGACGCCCCACCGTCAGCCCGCGATCGCGCAGCAACTCCTTGTAGAAACGCCCCGGCGTCACGCGCAGGTCAGCCCGGTCCAAAAAGCCTTCATCAAGGCCGGTAAAGCGGGCGAGATCGCGGCGGATAGAGACGTGTTCCTCGGCTGACAAAGCATTGCCCTTCAACAACGCCGCCAGATATGGCCCCGATGCCCAGGCACGCGCATCAGCCGATATGCCGGCCGCTCCGCCGGGATGCGTCGCCTTGCCATGGAACAGGGCTGTGGCGGCCATGGACGGGATGTTGAGCGCATAGCCAATCTCATTGCCCTGCGTGTCCGCACCCGCGCCAAAATCGAGCACGGTGGAAATCAGGATTACGCCGTTGAGCGCCACGTCATTATACTGGCCCTCCAGCTGGTTGAGGACAGCAGCAGAGCGGGTGGTGCCATAGCTTTCCCCGCCCAAAAACTTGGGCGCATTCCAGCGGCCATGCTCGTTGAGCCACAGCCGGATGAACTGCGCGACCGATTTGGCATCCTGCGTGACGCCCCAAAACTCCTGCGCGTCCACGCCCGGCATCGCATAGGAGAAGCCGGTGCCGACAGGGTCAATGAAGACGATGTCGGTCGTATCAAGCAAACTGTCTGGATTGGCGACGAGGGGATAAGGCGGCGCGCCATCATCCTTCGCGTCCGACGGAATGGCGACACGCACGGGCCCAAAGGCGCCCATGTGCAGCCAGACGGAGCCGGAACCCGGCCCCCCGTTAAACAAGAACGTCACCGGACGTGTGGGGTCCTTCCCATCCTTGATATAGCTTGTCGAAAAGATCGCCGCGCGCGGCTTGCCATCCGGGCCGGGGAGGTAGGTTTCACCTGTGACCGCGGTGTAGCTGATCTTCTGCCCGTTGAACGTCCCACTATGCTTGGTGACAGACCGGTTGGGCGCGGGTGTGGGGGCGGCAGGCGCGGCCGCATCCTTTTTTTCGGGCGCAGGTGCCGTCTGCGCAAAGGCCGTTCCGGCCATCAACACCGCCGCTGTAAAAGCAGCCGCAACACGAAAAGATCGACGCATCCCATTATCCCCCAATAGAAATTCTGTTCCCACGATAGCGCAATGTCCGGGAGGGTAAAGCGCCCCTGTCGAACGCCGCGCGCTGTTCGTCTGGTCTGGCGCCCCTCGGCCCGCCCCGCCAATTGACCTTGATCGTGGTTACAGGCAGTTATCCTGCAAAGCAGGCTAAACGGTTAGAAGGTGGCCAAAAATGTATAGGATCAACGGCGCGCTTGGGTCCCCTTATTCAATGAAGATGCGCGCGGTGCTCCGCTACCGTCGTCTCCCGCATCTCTGGGTCCACGGCGCGGACACGCGCGGCGCGCTGGCGCAGGTCAAGGCGCCGGTCATTCCCGTCATGGAATATCCCGATGGCAGCTTCCACAATGATTCCACGCCACTCATCTATGATCTGGAGGCGCGCCACGCAGACCGGTCGATCCTCCCGCCCGATCCCGCGCGCGCCTTCATCGCCCATCTGATCGAAGATTTTGCCGATGAATGGGTCACCAAGGCGATGTTTGGCTATCGCTGGCTGGAAGAAGTCGACCAGATCCAGATGAGCCGCTGGCTGGCCTTTGATGCGCTCAAAGGCGGCGGGCTGGAGGCGAGCCAAGGCTATGCCGAACAATTCCGCACCCGTCAGGTGGGGCGGATGGCCATTGTCGGCTGCACGGCGGAGAACTTCCCGCTGATTGAAGCCTCAACCCGCGCCCTCCTTGATGCACTAGAAGCGCATGTCGTGGACCAGCACTGCCTGTTTGGCACGCGCCCGAGCATCGCGGAGTTCGGCATGTACGCCCAGCTGTCCCAGTTGGGCGTTGACCCCACGGCACAGACGATGATGCGCAAGGATTATCCCTATAGCTATCGCTGGCTGCTCCATATTGACGACATGTCCGGGATTGAGGGCGAGTGGAGCGGGCCCGGCACACCTTATGCGCCCATCATCACGGCTTGGCTAAAGCAGGTGGGGGATATCTACATGCCCTTCCTCCGCGCCAACGCGGCGGCCATCGCGGCGGGGGAAGAGACGTTCCGCATCACCGCAATGGAGCGGCCTTACACGCAGGGCGTCTTCAAATATCAGCTCAAATGCCTTGCAGATTTGCGGGCACGCTATGCCGCCCTCGACGCGGCAGCCCGGGCCGAGATAGATCCGCTGCTATCCGACACAGGCTGTCTGGAGACGCTGCGCCAGCCTTAAGCCAGCGTCGGCGCGGCTATTGGGTGATAAGATTGTCCAATGAGCCAAGGCCATCAACCCGGATGGTCATACGGTCCCCGGGCTGGAGATAGCGCTTCTGCTGCCGGGCAAGGGCGATGTGGCTTTCAATCACCTGCGCCGTAAAGGGCTTGTCCCAGCCACCGGCCAACCATGCCACCAGCCCACGTCCTATCGAGCGCACATCAACACCTGCGAAAACCGTCCCGCCGGGCGTGCCTGCCAAAACCAAGGTCCGCGCCGGCACGTTGCCTTCCGCG
>JBBATT010000204.1:1524-4878 GCA_040398605.1 Chakrabartia sp. | reverse complement strand
CGCTGGAGGCGCAAGGCTATCTCTCCATCGGCTGCGCGCCGTGCACCAGCATCGTAAAGCCCGGCGAAGACCCCCGTGCCGGCCGCTGGCGCGGTTGGGATAAGGTCGAATGCGGCATTCACACAGAAGTGACGCCGCTCGACGACAGCGGGGCGAACGACCCGGCGTTTTGAATGGGGGCGTGCGCTGCACCGTCATGCCAGCGCAGGCTGGCATCTCGTGCGCCCCAGCAAGAAAGACCCCAGCCTGTGCTGGGGTGACGACTGATGTGTGACGCTCGGTGGGCTACCCCACCAACTTCCAAACCAACTGCCCCGCCACATAGAGGATCAACACCCCCGTCGCGCGCTTAACGAGCACTGGGCTGAGCACCTTCGTCCCCGCAAAGCTGCCGATCTGCCCGCCCACAATGACAGCGAGCGCAAGCGGCCAATAGGCGGCCACATCAGGCAGCGTGCCTGAGCCGCCGAGTTTCAGCAATTGCCCGCTGAGGCCCGCGATGGAATTGACGAGGATGAACAGGCTTGCCGTCGCCGCAATCTGTTTGGCTCCGGCCCAGCGCGTGATGTGAAGATAGGGCGCCAAGAAAATGCCGCCGCCAATACCGACCAGCCCTGCGAGATAGCCGACGCCTGCGCCCGTCAGAAGATCGGCGATGGTGGCCTTGCGGTGAAGTGACTGGCCCTCCCCCAACCCCTCCCGCAAGCGGGAGGGGAGCGAGACTTGGTCAGCCTCTGGCTGATCTAGTCGCAGCGGGGAGGACTCGGGCGCGTCGCGCTGGAATAGCAAGGCCAGCCCCGCCACAAGCAAACTCCCCGCCAGCAGCGACAGAAACAGCGTCTCCTTAATCGGCGTCAGCCCACCCGCCCACGCGAACGGCGCGGAGATAACGACGAGCGGCAGAGCGCGCTTCCAGGGCAGCAAGCCTGCCTTGTGGAACCGCCAGGTCCCTCCAATGACGACCAGAATGTTACACGTCAGCGCGACAGCGGGCAGCAGGCGATAGTCCACGCCTGCCAGCGCCAGCAGCGCGTTATAGGTTGATCCCCCGCCAAAGCCGACGCTGGCATAGAGCAACGCCGTCACGAAGAAGGCAGGGGTCAGCCACGTCACAATTCGTTATCCGTCATTGCGAGCGAAGCGCGGCAATCCAGACCGGCGCCATGGCCAGACCGGCGCCATGGCCAGACCGGTGCCCTGGATTGCCGCAGCCCTGCGGGCTTCGCAATGACGTACACGCTGATTACAGCGCGCCGTGACAGTGCTTATACTTCTCGCCCGAGCCGCAGGGGCATGGTGCGTTGCGGCTGACGACGCCTACCCAGCTTGCCGGGTCTTCGCCCAACATTTCTTCGGGGTCGGGCTGCACGATCTGCAACGGCGGCAGGCGCGTGGAGACGAGGCCCATGGAGGCTGCGTCAAAGTCTGCGCTGTTATCTTCCCCCGTCAGCGGATCGATATGCGTCGTCATAAAGTCCGGCATCTTGGGCAGTTCCGGCGGCGCTTCAAACTGGAACTGGGCGTGTGAGAGGATCTTCGTCACGTCTTCACGGATCAGCACGAGCATCCGCTCAAACAGGGCAAAGGCTTCACGCTTATATTCGTTGATCGGCGTTTTCTGCGCATAGGCGCGCAGATGGATGACGGCGCGCAAGGCATCCAGCGTGGACAGATGTTCTTTCCAGCGATGATCCAGCGACTGGAGCAGAACGCTCTTTTCCACCTGACGCCACATGTCGAGCTCCAGCTCGGCCTGCTTGGCAGACATCATTGCGTCGGCTGCTTCGCGGACCCGGTCTTCGACCATTTCCGGCTCGATCTCGGCTTCCTTCGCCCAATCTCCCACCGGCAGTTCAAGCCCGAAGATTTCATGGATGCGGGTCTTCAACCCGTCCACTTTCCATTGTTCGGGGTAGCTGTTGGGCGGGCAGGCATCGCCAACGATTTCGTTGATCGTCTCATAACGCATGTCGATGGTGACATCGTCCACGGTTTCGGCATCCATGATGTCGCCGCGCTGTTCGTAAATGACTTTGCGCTGGTCGTTCATCACGTCATCATATTCGACGACCTGTTTGCGGATGTCATAGTTGCGGGCTTCGACCTTCTTCTGCGCCGTCTCAATCGCCTTGGACAGCCAGCGGGAGCCAATGGCTTCACCGTCCGCCAGATTGTTGTTCATCATCTTGGAGAACAAGGTGTCCGGGCCAAAAATGCGCAGCAGATCGTCATCGAGGCACAGATAGAACTTCGTGCGCCCGGGATCGCCCTGACGGCCAGAACGACCGCGCAACTGGTTATCGATACGGCGGCTTTCATGCCGTTCCGTGCCGATGACGAACAGGCCGCCGGCATCCAGCACGCGCTGGCGCTCAACTTCAATCTCGCCGCGAATGCGCTCGATTTCCTTATCCTTCTGCGGGCCGGCTTCCATCGCGGACAGCTCATCATTCGTAAGGAACTCAAGGTTGCCGCCTAGCTGAATGTCGGTCCCACGACCGGCCATGTTGGTGGCGATCGTCACGGCGCCCAAGCGACCGGCCTGCGCAATGATGTGCGCTTCCTGTTCGTGGTAGCGGGCGTTGAGGACGCTGTGATCGACGCCTTCCTTGTTCAGGAATTCGCTGAGCAGTTCCGACTTTTCAATGGAGACGGTGCCGACCAGAACCGGCTGCCCCGCTTCCGCGCGTTCCTTGATGAGCTTGGCGATGGCGCCAAACTTATCCAGCGTGTTCTTATAAAACTCATCTTCATCATCGATGCGCTGCACGGGCACGTTGGTGGGGATGGTGACGACATTCATCTTATAAATGTCGAAGAATTCCTGCGCCTCAGTCGCCGCTGTCCCCGTCATGCCGCCAAGCTTGGGGTACATGCGGAAATAATTCTGGAAGGTGATGGAGGCGAGCGTCTGGTTCTCCGGCTCAATATTGACGCCTTCCTTAGCCTCGACAGCCTGATGCAGCCCGTCTGACCAGCGGCGCCCGTCCATCATGCGGCCGGTAAACTCGTCAATGATGACGACCTTATTGTCCTTCACGATATAGTCTGTGTCGCGCTTGAACATGACGTTTGCGCGCAGCGCCTGGTTCAAATGATGAACGACCTGCGTGTTTTCATAATCATATAGGTTCGCGCCTTCGAGGAGACCCGCATTTTCCAGAAGCCGTTCAACCTTCTCGGTGCCATCTTCGGTCAGGACGATAGAGCGCTGCTTTTCGTCCTTCTCATAATCGCCTTCCTCCACCTGCTTCACGATCTTGTCGACCGACATGTAGAGTTCGGACTTATCATCGGTCGGGCCGGAAATGATCAGCGGCGTGCGCGCTTCGTCGATTAGGATCGAGTCAACTT
>JBBATT010000204.1:0-1424 GCA_040398605.1 Chakrabartia sp. | reverse complement strand
ACGGCCACCGGCTCTGCCATAGCAAGGCCACCCGCTTGCGCAGGAGAAAAGCCGACCACGAGGGCCAAGAGGTACAAAAACAGCCGCATCAATTCAGTCCAAGGGGCGATATAGGGAGCGAGAGCGCCGCCGTCCACCCGTTGAGCGTGTCAATAGACCAGCAGGCACTTCAAAACTATGAACGGAGCGACTAGGAGCATCGCCATGAGCACTGCCATCTCCCCCCTCGCCTCGCCTTTTCCCGCTTTGCCGCAGATTGCCGGCGTGACGCCGCGTGTGGCGCGGGCGCAGTATAAGGCTTGGGATCGGTGCGACCTGACCTTTATCACGTTCGACGCAGGCACGACCGTTGCGGGCGTCACGACGCAGAGCAAATGCCCCTCGCCCGAGGTGGAATGGTGCCGCGCGCATCTTGCCGCCGGGGTTGCGCGCGGGCTGGTCGTCAGCGCGGGCAATGCCAACGCCTTTACCGGGCATAAGGGCCGGGCGGCGGTGGAAGCCGTCACCGCGAAGGCTGCGGCGCATCTCGGCTGTGCGCCGTCTGAAATCTTCGCCTCTGCAACGGGTGTGATCGGCGTGCCGCTCCCCATCGACAAGGCGGAAGCGGGCCTTGAAGCTGCTTTTTCCGCCGAAACCTGCAATTGGGCCGATGTGGCCGCTGCCATTTCGACCACGGACACTTTCCCTAAAGGCGCGATGACCAAGGCCGTCATTGGCGACAAGACAGTCACGCTCGTCGGTGTCATCAAAGGCTCCGGCATGATCGCGCCTGATATGGCGACGATGCTCGGCTACATCTTCACCGATGCCGCGATTGATGCGGCTGTGCTGCAAACGATGCTGTCCACCGCGAACAAAGCGACCTTTTCCTGCATCACGGTCGATAGCGACACCTCGACATCAGATACCGTGCTTGCCTTTGCGACCGGAAAAGCGGGCAATGCGCCTGTCACCTCCATGGCCTCTGCAGGCGCTGATGCATTTCAGGCGGCACTCTCTGACCTCTGCCGCCAGCTTTCACACCTCGTCGTGCGCGACGGCGAAGGCGCGACTAAGTTCATCGAGATCACCATCGACGGTGCGGCCTCCAACGAGAGCGCCCACCGCATCGCACTCAGCATCGCCAACTCCCCACTCGTGAAAACAGCCATTGCAGGCGAAGATGCCAATTGGGGCCGCGTTGTCATGGCCGTCGGCAAGGCCGGCGAGCCCGCCGAACGCGATCTGCTCGCCATCCGCTTCGGCACCACACGGGTCGCCGAAAAAGGCTTGCCGTTGGAAGGCTATGACGAAGCACCGGTCGCCGCGCACCTGAAGGGCCACGACATCACCATCGGCGTCGACATCGGCCTGGGCGATGGCCGCGCGACCGTTTGGACGTGTGACCTGACGCACGGGTATATCAGCATCAACGCTGACTACCG
>JBBATT010000203.1:0-4895 GCA_040398605.1 Chakrabartia sp. | reverse complement strand
GCCATCGACGAGATAGAGGTGTTTTTGTTCTCCCATTGCGGGGGATTAGCAATGGCGCAGCACTTTGGCGACAGCTTTAGCGGTTAGTTTGCCCCACGATCGCCTTGGCTGCTCCGCGACGCATAGTTATTGCTCTTATGGTTGGCAGCGACGACGGAGGCGACTTGCTGAATCAGCTTCTGCCGCATCGGCACAGGTGCTGTCGTGTCCGCGATCAAGACAGCGACGGCATAGCTGGTGCCATCGGGCGCAATCATGATGCCGACATCGTTGAAGCCCGCCGTGCGGTTGCGCAGGTCCTGACCCGTGCCAGTCTTGTGCGCAAGTTTCCAGCCGGCGGGAATACCAGCCTTCAGGCGGGCACGACCTGTCTCGGTCGATTCCATGATGTTGATCAGATAGCGGGTCGATTGCGGGCTCAACAGTTCGCCGCGCTTCAGGCGGGCAAGCGAGCGGGCAATGGCGGCGGGTGTCGCGCCGTCCATCGGGTCAGACACATATTTGTCCATCGCTGCTTTGCGGGCGGCGGGAGACAAAGCTGCACGCGCCGTGTTGAAGGCCCCTCCAGCGCTATATTCAGGCTTCCAAACAAGGCCAGCTGTTGCCGCCTGAAAATTGCGTTCACCGGGGCCAAAGCGGATGGCGCCAAGGCGCTTAGAGGCGATGAGCTCACGAATGGCATTCGGGCCACCAACGCGGCGCATGAGGAAATCATTGGCCGTATTGTCGCTCTGCGTCATCGCGCGCTTGAGCAGGCTGGCAATCGTCGTTGTGTAGCCGTTGGGGCCGATCAGCCCTGCGATCGGCTGATGAAACACAGTGATGTCGGATTTCCGCAGCGTGACGCTGTCATCCAGCGACAACTGACCTTTGTCGACTGCGTCCATCACGGCGATGGAGACCCACAATTTCGAAACGCTCTGCTGCGGCATCGGTTCATCACCGCGATAGGAGACGATCCACGATCCGTCGGTCTTCATGACGGCGATGCCGGCCTTGCCGGGGAAGGACGCCCACATAGAGCGAAGCGCGGCCACCATTTCCGGTGGCGCGGCGCGCGCGCCATCATTGATGGTGGGCTGCGAAGAGGGGGCTGGAAGTGCGATGCGGACCGAAGGCCCAGCTGGACGCGTTCCCTTGGCGATGCTTTGGGCGTCCGCGCTTTTGGGCGTTGTGATTCGGGCAGGCGGAGAGGCCGGCGAAACGCAGGCTGTCGCGATCAGGCCAAGCCCCAATGTCAAACGAACCTGTTTGACAACATTCACAACCATTTTGGTTAAGTCCTTAAATTCTCTATACAAATTTGATAGGCTCCATGAGTCGTCCAACCAAATGGATTGCGACGAACGATTCTGCTGCAGCGACGAACCGATGGTTGCGCGACGGAACGGGGAGTGCTTTGTTTGCATCATGACAAGTTTTGACCATTGGCGAGCCCGGTCGCCCTATTATGACGAAACCCATGAACAATTGGCTATCGCCGTCCGGCGTTTCGTCGCAAGCGAGGTGCAGCCCAACATTGACCAGTGGGAAAAAGACGGTGAACTGCCGCGGGAGCTCCACAAAAAGGCGGCGGAAGCCGGAATTCTCGGACTGCGCTATCCGGAAGAATATGGCGGGCATAGCGACGGCTTTGATATCTTTCATGGCCTGACCCAAACCGAAGAACTCTCCGCCGTCGGTGCAGGCGGACTTGGTGCCTCGCTGATGACGCATGGCATTGGCCTGCCGCCGATCCTCGCTTTGGGCTCGGACGAACTGAAACGCCGCGTGGCCCCGCCGGTGCTGTCCGGCGACAAAATCATCGCGCTGGGCATCACTGAACCCTCAGGCGGGTCGGACGTCGCCAACCTCAAAACCCGCGCGGTGCGGCGCGGCGAACATTATGTCGTCAACGGCTCCAAGATGTTCATCACCAGCGGGATGCGCGCCGACTGGCTCACCTGTGCCGTAAGGACGGGCGGGGACGGCGCGGGCGGCGTCTCACTGTTGCTGATCGACATGAATGCCAAGGGCGTCTCCCGCACGCGGCTCGACAAGATGGGCTGGCACTGTTCAGACACGGCTGCGATCTATTTTGAGGATGTTGAAGTCCCCGTCGAAAACCTCATCGGGCCAGAAAATGGTGGCTTCATCGGCATCATGCGCAACTTCAATGCGGAACGTCTCGGCATGGCGATGGGCTGCTGCGCCTTTGCGCGCGTCTGCTTGAAGGAAGCCTCTGAATGGGCCCAGCAGCGTGAGACATTTGGGAAGCCGCTGATCGGCCATCAGTCGATCCGCATCAAGCTCGCCGATATGGCGCGGCAGATTCAGACGACACAGGCTTGGGTCGATCTGTGCGCCTGGCAAGTCCAGCAAGGCGCGGACCAGCCCGCCGACTTCGCCATGCTCAAGGTGCAGGCCACCCGCATGCTGGAAAGCGTGGCGCGCGAAGCGGCGCAGGTCCTTGGCGGGGCCAGCTATCTGCGCGGGTCAAAGGTGGAGCGCATCTACCGAGAGGTCCGGGTCAACGCGATCGGCGGCGGCTCTGAGGAAATCATGCTCGATCTGGCCGGGCGACAAATGTTTGGTCGATGATCGGCACATCTGGACTTTTCCCGCATTATCCACCTAACCAGCAGACCCAAATTCAGGAGCTAACACATGGCATCCGGCCTTGCCGCCCTACTTGATGATATTGCGCTGATTGCAAAGGTTGCTGCCGCTTCCATCGATGATGTGGGCGCCGCCGCAGGCCGTGCGGGCGTCAAGGCGGCGGGCGTCGTGATTGACGATACGGCCGTCACTCCCCGCTATGTCACAGGCTTTACGCCCGACCGTGAATTGCCAGTGATCTGGCGGATTGCCAAGGGTTCCCTGTTCAACAAGCTGCTCCTCATTTTGCCGGTGGGGTTGCTGCTGAGCTACTTTTTGCCGGGCGCGATCACGCCCATCCTGATGCTGGGCGGCGCTTTTCTATGCTATGAGGGTGTCGAGAAAATCGTCGACTCTCTGCAGCCGGCGGATGACTCGCTGGAAGATGCGATCGCTGATCTCTCCAGCGAAGAACATGAAAAGCTTATGGTCTCGGGCGCGGTGCGGACGGACCTGATCCTGTCGGCAGAAATCATGGCGATTGCCTTGGGTGAAGTGGCGCAAGAGTCGATCTGGCTGCAGGCGGGAATCCTGTTCGTCGTGGCGGTCGCGATCACCATCGGCGTCTACGGCATGGTCGGCCTCATCGTGAAGATGGATGACATTGGCCTCAACATGGCCAAGCGCGATGCCCGATCCGTGCAGGCCATTGGCCGCGGGTTGGTGCGCGCCATGCCAAAGCTGCTCGCAGCGCTTTCCGTCATCGGCATTGCGGCCATGATCTGGGTGGGCGGTGGCATCTTCCTGCATGGGATGCACGAATACCACTTCACGCCGCTACCCGAATGGCTCGACGCGGCGTCCCATGCCGCTGGCGCAGCCATCCCTGCTGCTTCAGGCCTTGTGCAATGGGTTGTCCATGCCGTTGGGTCAGGCGCATTCGGCCTTGTCATTGGCGGCGTGATCGTGGGCGTGCACCACGCTTGGGTGCACCGGAAGTGCTAAGCCCTATTTTCCGATGCGGGCTTCGCTGGGCGGTGTGCCCTTCAGGCTCGCGGCCGTCTGTTCTGCCTGACGCAAGGCGCGGATGATGTTCCGGCTGGAGATCTTTTCCAGATCCGCCTGACTATAGCCGCGCTTGGCGAGTTCAACGAACAGGGCGGGATAGGCGGACACATCCTCCATGCCGACCGGCGCGCTGTCCATGCCGTCATAATCGCCGCCAAGCCCGATATTGTCGATGCCGGCGACCTTGCGGATATGGTCAATATGATCCGCGACCTGCGCGATGGTGGCGGCAGGTTTCGGGTTGGCCTTTTCCCAATCGGCCAACTGCGCCTTCACAATGGCTGGATCATAAGAGGTCAGGCGCGAAAGGCGCGTTTCCTCAGCGGCGCGACGGGCGGCCCATTGGCGCACTTCTTCGCTGACATAATCGGGCAGCAGGACAACCATCACGACGCCGCCATTTTTGGGGAGGCGCGCCAAAACGTTGTCAGGCACGTTGCGGCCGTGGCCATCAATAGCGCGCACACCGGAATGGCTGAAGATCACCGGTGCCTTTGCCACGTCCAGCGCGTCCATCATCGTGGCGTCGGACACATGGCTCAGATCTACCAGCATGCCGATGCGGTTCATTTCCTTGACGACCTCAAATCCGAAAGGGGCGAGGCCATCAAATTTCGGCGCGTCGGTGCCGCTATCGGCCCACGCCATCGTCTTGGTGTGGGTGAGCGTCATGTAGCGGGCGCCGGCGCGGTACATCTGCCGCAGCACGCCCATGGAAGACCCGATGGAATAGCCGCCTTCCATCCCGATCAGCGAGGCAATCTTGCCGGACTTGAAGCCCGCTTCAATGTCCGATGCGGTCAGTGCGAGGGCGAGACAATCTGGATAGGCCGCGACCAGCCGGTGGACGAGGTCGATCTGCTCCGTCACCTCCTTCACAGCTTCGGGCTCGGGCAGCGTGGCGGGCACATAGACCGACCAGAACTGGCCGCCGACCATCCCCTTTTTCAGGCGCGCAAGATCGGTATGCATCGCGATGTTGGTCGCCGTGGCCGTGCCTGTCGTGTCGTTGAAATTGAACTTGGTCAGATCATTGTCGAACCGGTCACGCACCTGTTCGGGCACGTCATTATGCCCATCCACGACGGGGGATGCCTTCAGCGCGGCGCGCGCGATCTGTTCGGGCGTTGCGGCAAGCGCGGTTTGGGCAAGGCAAAGGGCGAGGATGGTGGTGAGGCTGTGCTTGATCATGCCCAAGGCTTAACGGACCTGCCAGACCTGTCAAAGGGCTTTCACCGAACGCCCCTAAG
>JBBATT010000202.1:0-4920 GCA_040398605.1 Chakrabartia sp. | reverse complement strand
GTTGGCACCAAGATCGAGCATGACGAAATCATGATCGCCAAGGCTGGGGAGGAGAGCGGCGAGTGCGGGGCGGTCAATGCCCGGCATGGTGCGCAACGCGAGTTTGGACATTGCCATCAGCGCGCCGGTATTGCCGGCCGAGACAGCAGCGCCCGCCCGACCTTGCTTTACGGCATCAATGGCAATGCCCATGCTTGTCGTTTTGGCGCGGCGGATCGCTTGGCCCGCGCGTTCGCTGCCATCGATCGTTTCGGGGGCGTGGATGATGTCCGACGCCGCCCGCAGATGCGGATGCTGGTCAAGGGCTGCGCTAATCTCAGCTTCATCGCCGACAAGGTCGAAAGTCAGGCCCGGCCATTGACGGCGCGCAAGGGCAACACCGGCCAGCATCACTGCTAGCCCTCCATCGCCCCCCATGGCGTCAATTGCGATGCGCGGCGCTTCGGCCACTTGCCCGTCTCCTGTGGTTCAGGCGACGGGTTTAGTCGGCAGCTGCGACGATTTCGCGACCGTTATAGTGACCGCACGCCTGGCAAAGATTGTGCGGCAGCTTCAGTTCGCCACAGTTTGGGCATTCCTGAAACGTGGTGGCCGTCAGCGCATCATGGCTGCGACGCATGTTCCGCCGTGACGGCGATGTTTTTCTTTTAGGGACGGCCATCTCGGCACCTTATTCGATTGAGTGATCACATACCTTGGTCAGCAATCCCGCATCCGAAACCGAATCCGTCAGCCGCCCAAGCGAAGGCGCGCGTATAGCCAAATTTCGGGCGGTTGCAAGCGTGTGCGCCGCGTGGCAGGGTCGGCGCTCCCAACAGGAGGGGGACAAGATCATGATTTTACCGGTAACTTTGACATTCGTTGGCGTCGCTGCCCTCGTCAATCTTTGGCTCGCCATCCGCTGCGGGCAGGCACGCACAGTAGAGAAGGTCTCCATTGGCGATGGTGGCAGTGAAGCCGTCATCCGCCGGATGCGCGCGCACTCTAACTATATTGAAAACACGCCCTTTGTTCTCATTATGATTGCCGCGATCGAACTCGCCAATTCGCCGGGTGCCGCGCCAACTTGGCTCTGGGCTGTGGCAGCGCTCTATTTCATTGGCCGTGTCGCGCATGGGCTTGGCATGGATGGCGGCGCGCTTGCCAAAGGCCGGATGGTTGGCACGATCATCACCATGCTGACGCTCTTGGGGCTGGGGGCTTATTGCATCTCCATCCCCTACACTTCGGAAGGCCAGATCCAGCCGGCCACCACACTCGACATGTCGGTTTCGGAAGCCGTTCCCGCAACCTAATACACGCCTAATGCAAGCCCCGCTGCCAGGGCCAGACCGAGGTCGTGGCAGCGGGCAAGCGCTTCGGGCGGGATCGTCTTTGGCGCCAGTATCTCTTCGGGCGTCTGCGCTTGGGTGCAGATGATGATTGGATCGGCCACCGCCTTCATCCGCCATCCGGTCGCAATTCGTGCGATTTGCCGCGCGGCCCCTTCTCCGTCTGACCCTGCACAGATCATCGCGGCATAAGGCCGCCCTTCAATGCGCCCGAGGGCGGGGTAATAAGCCCTGTCGAAAAAATCCTTCATCACACCTGCCATCGAGGCGAGGTTTTCCGGACAGGCAAAGATCAAGCCGTCGGCAGCCATCAGGTCATCGGGCGTTGCTTCGGCGGCGGTCAGCAGGCGGGTGGTGACGCCGGGTTCCTGTTCTGCGCCTGTCAAAGCGGCCCGCGCCATAGCTTCGGTGCCACCGGTGCGGCTGTGGTAGAGGATGAGGAGGGTTTTCATGGGTTGCCCGTCGCGATGGTCTCTTTCCTCTATCATTGAAGCTAATGGATCCCGAAACAAGTTCGGGATGACGCTGGAAGGGTGAGCGCCGCCTCGTCATGCTGAACTGGGTTCAACATCCATGAGCTCATACCTTCGGGAACAGACCCGCCTGGTTGACATAAATAACCAAATAGGCAAAAATATCTTGACATTTCTATCCTGATCTGGCACATCACCGGAACTGAAGCGGACGACTCGAGGGCAGCTGCCCCGTCCCGCCTCCTCCCCAATTCCGGAGATACTCCATGG
This sequence comes from Chakrabartia sp., assembly GCA_040398605.1. Lineage (GTDB taxonomy): Bacteria > Pseudomonadota > Alphaproteobacteria > Sphingomonadales > Sphingomonadaceae > Aquisediminimonas. The sequence continues at coordinate 2,846 of JBBATT010000202.1, read as the reverse complement.
CCTTTGCCAAGCCGCGTGCAGATGCGGACAGCGGCGCGTCGGGTTTTGATGCCCGTGCCCGCAAGCTCTTTTTGGAACATCTGGCGCTGACCTCCAATGTCGCGGCCTCAGCGCGCAAGGCGGGGGTGGCCTCGTCGCGGGTCTATGCGCTGAAGCGGAAGAATGCAGACTTTGCGCGCGATTGGCAGGCCGCGTTGTCAGAAGGTTTTGCCCGGCTGGAGGCTGAGTTGCTGGCCGAGGCGCTGCGGACCATCTCGGGCAAGGTGTCGGACGCCACGCTGAAATCGCGGGCGCAAAAGCATCGCCTTGCGCTGGCGTTGTTGGCGATGCACCGCACCTCGGTACGGGGCGCGCCCAAGCCCGTCACCAAAGCCGACAACAACGCCGAAATTGCAGCGCGCGTCGAAGCCAAGCTGCTGGACATGCGCGCGCGGGTGAAGGCGGCCAAGGCCGCCAATGGCTGAGGTTCTCGACCATGTCCTGCAGGTCACCGCCGTCGATGACAGCGTTTACGCCAAATGGCTCAAGGCAAACCGCAACCGGCTGGCCCAGATCGCCTTTGACTGGTCTTTCTGGCGCAGGCCCGATCAGGCCGAACCTGAGGGAAATTGGCGCTGCTGGCTCCTTTTGGCCGGACGCGGCTTTGGCAAGACGCGCACAGGGGCAGAATGGGTGCGGGCGCGGGCGGAGGCTGATGGTCGCCTGCGGATCGCGCTGGTCGCCGCCACGATGGCCGATGCCCGTGCGATCATGGTGGAGGGAGAAAGCGGGCTTTTGTCCATCGCGCCCGAAGATATGCGACCCAATTTTGAGCCGTCCTTGCACCGGCTGGTCTGGCCCAATGGCGCTGTGGCCAAACTCTATTCCGCCGCCGAGCCGGAAGGCCTGCGCGGCCCTGAACATCACATCGCCTGGGCAGATGAATGTGCCAAATGGGATAATGCCGATGCCGTGTGGGACAATATGGCGATGAGTTTGCGGCTGGGCACCCATCCCCAAGTGATGGCCACCACCACGCCGCGCCCCGTGCCGCTCATCAGGCGACTGATGGCAGAGGACGGCGTCCACACCACGCGCGGACGCATGGCGGATAATGCGCTCAATCTCGCAGCCCCTTTCGTGGCGGCGATGCAGTCGGTTTATGCCGGGACACGGCTTGGCCGGCAGGAACTTGATGGCGAGCTGATCGACGATGTCGAAGGCGCGCTTTGGACGCGGGCGATGGTTGAGGCAGCGCACACGGCGGCCCTCCCCCAATTGGTCCGCACTCTCATCGGCGTCGATCCCCCGGCTGGCCGCAACGGCGATGCCTGTGGGATTATCGCTGCAGCCCTTGGCGCAGACGGGGTGGCTTACATCTTGGAAGATGCCAGCCTCTCCGGCGCGTCGCCTGAAGGCTGGGCGCGCCACGTGGCCGCGCTTGCGGACAAACATGGCGCTGACCGCGTGATCGCTGAGGCCAATAATGGCGGGGATATGGTCGAAAGCGTTTTGCGGGGTGCGGCACCCAGCCTCCCTGTCCGCCTTGTCCACGCCGCGCGCGGCAAGGTGGCGCGGGCTGAGCCGGTCGCAGCACTCTACGAACGCGGCAAGGTGCGCCATGCGGGGCGGTTTCCCGAGTTGGAAGATGAATTGTGCGGGCTGTGCGCCGGCGGTGCCTATCACGGTCCGGGGCGCTCCCCCGACCGGGCGGATGCCTTGGTGTGGGCGGTCACGGAACTGAAGTTGAAGCACAACGGGCCTGAGCCTCGGGTGCGGGTTCTTTAGCGCGCTCTTGCGCGTCATTGCGAGGCGCGAAGGGCCGCGGCAATCCATGGGCACCGAGACTGGATTGCCGCGCTTCGCTCGCAATGACGGACATCTATAACCCATTTGGAGAAAAAGATGAAACTCTTTGGCTGGAAATCGGCTGTGCGGGCGCCTGCGCGTCCGGCGCTGACGCGGGTGGCGAATTGGATCAGCGGGGAATGGCCGCGTGCCTATGACGTGCAGCTGCGGGACCTTTACCTCGGCTGCGCCATCGCCCAGCGCGCGGTGCGGCTGGTGGCCGAAGGCGTGGCGTCGATCCCCTTTGTCGCGAGTGACGCGGCGGCAGGGCAATTGGTCTCCGCCACGTCGGGCGGGCAAGCGCTGTTGGAAACGCTCGCCACGCAATTGTTGCTCCATGGCAATGGCTATGTGCAGCTGCTGACCGATCCGGCAGGCGCGCCTGTTGAACTGTTCGCGCTGCGCCCGGAACGCGTCTCGGTCGAGGCCGATGCGCGCGGCTGGCCGATCGCCTATCGGTATAAGGCAGGCGACGTCGCCTCGCTGTTGCCGTCAGACGGTGTCATCCATATCCGCACGCACCATCCGCTCGATGACCATTATGGTCTGGGCAGTTTGGATGCAGCGGCTGGGCCAATGGCGGTCCACCGGGCGGCGATGACCTGGAACAAGGCGCTGCTCGACAATGCGGCGCGGCCCTCCGGCGCGCTGGTGCATGAGGCGGCGGAGCAATTGTCCGCCGAACAGTTTGACCGGCTGCGCGAGGAACTAGCTACGGGCTTTGCGGGCGCGAAGAATGCCGGCCGCCCGATGCTGCTCGAAGGGGGCCTGCGCTGGCAGGCGCTCTCGCTGACGCCCGCTGACATGGACTTTGCCGCGTTGAAGGCGGCGGCAGCGCGCGACATTGCGCTCGCTTTTGGGGTGCCGCCGGTGCTGCTCGGCCTGCCGGGGGATGCGACCTACGCCAATTACCGCGAGGCCAACCGTGCTTTGTGGCGTCAATCGATCCTGCCGCTGGCGGGCAAGATTCTGGACGCCATTGCCGAAGGGCTCTCCCCCCATTTTGCCGGTCTCAGCCT
>JBBATT010000201.1:0-4930 GCA_040398605.1 Chakrabartia sp. | reverse complement strand
CTCATCCTGCGGGGCAGTGACAGCATGATCGCCAGTGCCGCCGCCTCACGCTGGCAGGTGGCCGCCGCCCCGTCTGCACCGCTTGCCGGACAGGCGCCGGGGCGGACTGGCCTGTCGCTATCGTTATTGCGTCACCGGGGCGGTGCCCGCCCTTTCGATATCTGTGTGGAGTGGGATCATGACCGGACAGCCTTTAGCGAACCGGCGCTATTGCGCCCTGTTCCTGCCGTTGCTGAGCGCCGATCGATGGTTGCGTGACCATCCCGGCGAAACTGGCCCGCGCCTCTTCACCGAAAAACAGGCCGGGGCCATGCGCATCATGGCGGTGGATGAGGTTGCGCTGAGCCTGGGCCTTGCGCCGGGCATGATGCTCGCCGATGCCCGCGCCCGCGTGCCTGAGGTGCAGGCCGTAGCACATGACCCGCAAGCCGATGCCCGCCTGCTCGACAGCATCGCTGAGGAGTGTGACCGCTTCACGCCGTCCGTCGCTGTCGACCCGCCCGATGGCCTCATCCTCGACATCACCGGCTGCGCGCATCTGTGGGGGGATGAGGCAGGGCTGGTGAGCGCGCTTGTCACCCGGCTGGTGGATGGCGGCATGACGGTGCGGGTGGCCCTCGCCGAAACGCCCGACAAAGCCCGCGCCCTTGCCCGCCATGGCGGCGAGCTGCTGCGCGCCGGACGCAGGCTTTCGCCCAACCGGCTGAATGAGGAGCGTGCCGCCTATACCCCCGCCGCGCCTACCGTGGGCAACCTGCCTGTCGCCGCCTTGGATCTGGGGGAGGAACGGACGACTGCGCTCAAACGCGCCGGACTGAACCGCCTTGAGGATCTTGCCAGCCGCCCGCGCATCCCGCTCGCCGCACGGTTCGGGCCACAGGCGGTCACGCGGCTGGCCCGTGTGCTGGGGGAAGAAGATGTCCGCATCACCCCGCGCCGGACGCCGCCTGCGCTTTCCTTTGCGCGCCGCTTTGCCGAGCCTGTGGCACATACCGACTTTGTCCTCGCCACACTGGCAGACCTTGTGCGCGAGGCAGGCGAAGAACTGGCCCGGCGCGGCGAAGGCGGGCGTGAATTTGCCAGCCGCCTGTTCCGCAGCGACGGGGCCGTCCACGCTCTGCGCATCGGCACAGGCCAGCCGACCCGTGATGTGGAACTGGTGCTGCGGCTGTTCCGTGAACGGATCGACACGCTGGAGGACCCGCTGGACCCCGGCTTTGGCTATGATCTCATCCGCCTCGACATTCCGGTGGCCGAGGCGCTTGGCGTCACCCAGACCGATCTGGACGGCAATACGGCCCCTGCGCGGGAGGTGGCGTTGCTTGCCGACCGGCTGGGCGTCCGGCTGGGGCGGGGGCGTGTCCGCCGCTTTGCCGCAGGGGACAGCCACATTCCCGAATGCGCAGGGTTCACCGTGCCCGCCCACACCCCTGTCCTACCGCTGACCGCGCACCGCGCCGCCGGTGATCCGCCGATGCGGCCCCTGCGCCTATTTGATCCGCCGCAGATCGTCGATGTCATCGCAGAGGTGCCCGATGGCCCACCGCGCCGCTTCCGCTGGCGGCGGCAGACGCATGATGTGATCACCTTTGAAGGGCCAGAGCGGCTGTCGGCTGAATGGTGGAAGCGCAAGGACGGCGCAGGACTGACGCGCGACTATTTCCGCGTGGAAGACACGCAAGGCCGCCGCTTCTGGCTGTTCCGCCACGGGCTCTACGGCACTGAAAAGCCCAACCCCGATTGGTACCTCCATGGCCTGTTCGGATGACAGCAGGCCAGCCTATGCCGAACTGGCCGCCGCCACTGCCTTCTCCTTCCTCCAAGGCGCGTCACAGCCGGCGGACATCGTCGCAGAGGCGGTGGCGCTGGGTCATAAAGGACTGGGCATTGCCGACCGCAACACTGTGGCAGGCGTCGTGCGGGCCTGGCGGGCGCTGCGGGACCTGCGTGACGCGGGCCATGCGCCAGACTTCCGCCTGTTCACCGGCGCAAGGCTCGTCTTTGCCGATGAGACGCCCGACATCATCGCCTATCCCGTCAACCGGTGCGGCTGGGGGCGGCTAACGCGCCTGCTCTCGCTCGGCAATCTGCGGACGGACAAGGGCAGCTGCCTGCTCTATTTCGCCGATCTCGCCGAATGGTGTGAGGAGATGGCGCTGATCGTGCTGCCCGACCGTCTGGCCCCCACCCCCGCTGGCACCGCGCCGCTTGGCGGGTCGCCGCTGGCGGCAAAGCTCACCCTCCTCGCCAACCGGACGCCGCATTTGTGGCTCGGTGTCGCCATGCACCGCACCGGGCGCGACCGGCGGCGGCTGGCGGAGATGAAGGCCCTCTCGACGGAAACCAGCGTCCCGCTGATCGCCGTCAACGATGTGCTTTACGCCACACCCGAAGACCGGCCCTTGCAGGATATCCTCACCTGCATCCGCGAAAAGACGAGCATCGACAAAGCCGGCCGAAAACTCGCCGCCAATGCCGAACGCCATCTAAAGACAGCTGCTGAAATGGCCCGCCTGTTCACCGATGCGCCCGAAGCGCTGAGCGAGATTGCGCGGCTGATGGAGGCGCTCTCCTTTGACCTCTCCCAACTCGCCTATGACTATCCGCATGAGCCGATCCCGCCCGGTTACACGCCGCAAGCCTGGCTGGAGACGCTCGTCGCCCAGAAGTGTGCTGACCGCTGGCCCGAGGGCACCCCGCCCAAGCTGGCCAAGCTGCTCACCGAAGAACTGGAGATCATCGAGCGGCTGACCTACGCCGCCTATTTCCTGACCGTCCATGATGTCGTCCAATTTGCGCAGGGGCGCGGCATCCTCTGCCAGGGGCGCGGGTCTGCGGCGAACTCCGCCGTGTGCTTCGTGCTCGGCATCACCGCAGTTGATCCGGCCAAGCACAGTCTGCTTTTTTCCCGCTTCATTTCCGAAGAGCGCCGCGAACCGCCCGATATCGATGTCGATTTTGAGCATGAGCGGCGCGAGGAGGTGATGCAGTACATCTATGAACGCTATGGCCGCCACCGCGCGGGCATCGTCGCGACCGTCATCCATTACCGCCCGCGCAGCGCGGTGCGCGAGGTGGGCAAAGCGCTGGGCCTGACGGAGGACATCACCCAGCGCCTCTCCTCCACCGTCTGGGGCAGCTATTCCTCAACGATGGACGCCAAGCGCTTTGCCGAGACCGGCTTTGACCCCGACAATCCGGAAATCGCGCGGCTAAACCATTTCGTGCAGAAAATCCTGCACTACCCGCGCCACCTGTCGCAGCATGTCGGCGGCTTCGTGCTGACCGAGGACCGGCTGGATGAGACGGTGCCCATCCTCAACGCCGCGATGGAGGACCGCACCTTCATTGAATGGGACAAGGATGACATCGACGCGCTTGGCCTGATGAAGGTCGATGTGCTCGCGCTCGGCATGCTGACCTGCATCAAAAAGGCGTTCGACATGATTGAGGAGGTGCGCACGGACGCCGGCCCGCCGCTCACCCTCTCCAACATCCCCGATGCCGATGAGGACGTGTTCGATATGCTGTGCAAGGGTGACAGCGTCGGCGTATTTCAGGTGGAAAGCCGTGCGCAGATGAACATGCTGCCCCGGATGCGGCCGCGCAATTTCTATGACCTTGCCATTCAGGTTGCCATCGTCCGCCCCGGCCCCATTCAGGGCGATATGGTCCACCCCTATCTTAGGCGGCGGCAGGGGCGCGAGAAGGTCGACTTCCCAGCACCCGCCCCGCCGCATGACCCCAATGAGCTGCGCGACGTGCTCGGCAAGACTTTGGGCGTGCCGCTGTTTCAGGAACAGGCGATGAAGCTCGCCATTGTCGCCGCCGAATTCACGCCGTCTGAGGCGAACCAGCTGCGCCGCGCGATGGCGACCTTCCGCAACCTCGGCATGATCGACGCCTTTCGCGATAAGCTGGTCGGCGGCATGGTGCGGCGCGGCTATGAGCAGGACTTTGCCGAACGCTGCTTCAAACAGATTGAAGGCTTCGGCTCTTATGGCTTTCCAGAAAGCCACGCCATTGCCTTTGCCCGGCTGGTCTGGGTTTCCTCCTGGATAAAACATCATTACCCGGCAGTGTTTGCCGCCGCTTTGCTCAATTCGCAGCCCATGGGCTTTTACGCGCCCGCGCAGATCGTCCGCGATGCGCGTGAACATGGGGTGGCGGTGCACGCCATCGATGTGAACGAGAGCACATGGGACAATGCCGTGATCTCTACAGAGCAGGCCAAGCTTTCGGTGCGGCTCGGCATGCGGCAGATGTCCGGCTTTCGCGAAGACTGGGCCGATGCGATTGCCGCCCGCCGCCCCTTTGCCTCGGTCGAGGAACTGGCGCGCAAGGCAGCCCTCCCGTCCCGCGCCTTGAAGCTGCTCGCCGATGCCGACGCCTTCCGCTCGATCGCGCTCGATAGGCGCGAGGCCTTGTGGGACGTGCGCCGCACACCGAGCGATGAGCTGCCTCTGTTCGCTGCTGCCCGCGCGCGGGAGTTGGGCGCGGAGGAAGATATGGCGCTGCCGACTATGCATCTGGGCGAGCATGTCGTCGCGGATTACCAGACGATCCGCCTCTCGCTCAAAACCCATCCGATGGCGCTGCTCCGCCCCGTCTTCCGCGCCGAGCATGTCCTCTCCTGTGCAGAGCTGATGCTCGCCAAGGCCGGCGCACGGGTGGCGGTTGCAGGCTTTGTCCTCGTCCGGCAGCGGCCCGGCAATGGCAAGGCGATCTTCGTGACGCTGGAGGATGAAAGCGGCGTCGCCAACATCATCATGTGGGCCCGCACCTTTGAGACGCAGCGCCGCGCCGTCATGGCCTCCCGCCTAATGCAGGTGGCAGGCGAAGTGCAGCGCAGCCCCGAAGGCATCGTCCACCTGATGGCCCACCGCATCACCGAACGGAACGCAGAGATTGAGCGCCTGTCCGACCAGCG
>JBBATT010000200.1:590-4931 GCA_040398605.1 Chakrabartia sp. | reverse complement strand
GGCGAAAAGAACCGAAACTGGTTGACGCCGGCCCGCCCGCAATGGCAATGGCGGCGCGCTCATGACGTTAGAGCATCGGCGCGGGTGTAGCTCAATGGTAGAGCAGAAGCCTTCCAAGCTTACGACGAGGGTTCGATTCCCTTCACCCGCTCCAACGCAGCCTTTAACCGCGCAGCACCGCCCCCAGCTTTGATGTCGCCGCGACAACCTTGTCGGCAAACGCCTTCAGATCCTCTTCGCCATAGCTCTTCTCGCTTGGCTGATGTGTGATTTCGACGGCGAGGGACTTTTGCCCTTCCGGCACACCTTGGCCTGCAAACTGATCAAACAGCCGCGCTTCACGGCCTGCAGGGCAGCGGGTGAGAAGGCGCGCGCAGTGCTTGCAACGCCGACGAAGTCAGAGGGCGACAGTAAAACAGCTTGGTGTCCTTCGCATGCTCCTAACCTTTGAATAGGTTCCGGCGCTGGCATTTGGGTCGACATTATCGACTATAGAGACAGGCAAACGCAGGGCGGTTACGGATGATGGATGCGCTCACCATGAAATATCTAATTTACTGAAAGTAAAAAAATGCTAATCACGAAAAATGTCGAATGAAAATTACACAAAAGAGGCCACAATGGTTAATAATACTTCCAAAATGGTTGGATCAAATTCGTTAATCGCGCGCACGAGGCCGGAACTTTTGCGTGCAGTTGCTACTTTGGCTTTGGTGGTGTCCTTGACGGGCTGCGCAACGACGCGAACTGCACTTCAAACGGGTGCAACAGATAGCAGCGCCGCGGCAGCAAATGATGGTGCGGTCGCCGCAGTCGATGGCTCGTCCAGCAGTGGTCCAACGTCCCTCAATCCCTCAAACTCTGTCAATTCCAAACGAGTTGCAGAAGAGGGATTGAAGTATCTTCGCGACGGAGATTCTGAAAAGGCGGTGCGGTTGTTCAACGCTGCTCTGAAATTTGAAAGCGAGAACGGCACATATCATTTGCTCGCGGGCTTCGCCTACCATCTGGAATTCCGCAAGACGTCCACGCCGGAAATGCGTGATAATGCCGAGATCGGCTACAAACTGGCCGCAAAGTTTAACCCCGGTGATATTCGCGCGACGGTTCAGTTGGGGCGGCTGTTTCTCGATTCCAAGCGTGCGGTCGATGCCCGGGATGCCTTTGCAACTGCGCTCGAATCGAACCCGGCGAACACCGATGCACTCCATGGAATGGCAACGGCCAGCTATCTATTGGGTGACATTAGAGTAGCGCTTTGGGCCGCAAGCGAACTTGAATCGCAAAAATATGATCCAGCGGTGGTCGCGCGGATGCGGGCCGTGTTCTACACGGCAATCGGCGAGAAGGATAAGGCTGCCAAGTATAGCGCTGATTATGCCACATCAGCCGTCGGTCAGAACGACACAGGATCGTTCGACGAACGCCTGTCGCAGATCAAGGCGATGGTCGATCAAGAGGCTTGGCTGAAGGCTCCAGGCGCAACAACGCCGGGCCAGTCTCTGTCTGCCGACGCTGGTGCTGCCGCGCCCGCATCGCAAGATGCTTTGGCTGCCGCGCCGGTTGTTGTTCCACCAGCCACCGAAGCGGTAGCGGAGAATTTGCCGATACAGCCATGGTGGGAATGCCCTGGTAGCCCACCATCCGGCATGCAGGTCGGTATGCAGGGCGGCGGTGGCAGCAACAGCGGTGACGAAACGGTCCAGTTGGCTCCTCTTCCCGCGCCATGCCCCACGGGTAAGCCGCCCAAAATGGCGATCATCGATGTTGTGATGTTGCGAACTGAAGATTCTGTTTCGCGGTCCTATGGATCGAATTTGTTGCAAAATTTGACCGGGTATTTCGGCTGGTCCGCGAGCTTCAACGGATCCACGTCACCTGCCGGAAACTTATTTGGCAGAGGCTCAACGAGCTCAACCCTCGGGATTGGGGGGGCAATGGGAACAAATTCGGCCCTCGCTTATTCGCTTAACATCGCCAACGCGACGCAGAACCGCAACGAAGTGCTCGCGCGTCCAAGCCTGCTTGCCATAGACCGTCTACCATCGACATTTTTCTCCGGCGCCAACATCTCCATTTCGGTGGGTGGAGGGTCTCCCGGGGCGAATTCCATGCTGGTTGACAAGCAGGTGGGCGTTAGCTTCTCGGTCACCCCTACATTCATCGACGATGATCACGTCCTGTTGACTGTAAAGACTGCCCGTTCCTTCGTGACAGCGCCAGCTATCGGCACCACCGGGGTTGCGCTTTCGCAGTCCCGCCTGGCGACATCAGCAAACCTCTTGGTCACCCCAGGCCAGACGGTGATCCTGAGTGGATTGGCTGAGCGCGAACGGGTGCGTGGTAAAGCCGGCGTTCCGGTGTTGCGCGATATACCCGGTATTCAGTACTTTTTCGCCAATGACCAGAATTCCGATTATTTCCGCACGGTCATGGTGATGCTGACGATGCGCAAACCTGTGCTTTCTGCTGAAGATGTTGCGGGTGTTGAGGCAGAAAAGCTTGCCCGCAAAATCACCGGTGTCCCTCAAATTAAGAAATATGGCTTTTACTGGCGGGTTGACGAATATGCGAAGACGCTATCCCGGTCTGCGCCGAACATGGATGCCGCAATAGACGCGCTTTTCAGTAACAAGCTTTACCAGACTTTCAAAAGTAGTGATTTGGATGACAAGGATTGGGCGTCTGTGAGCCGCCTCCAATCAATAAGAAATGATTTTAAGGGTATATTTATCCATTGATCAACCTGTTTGCCGCAGAATTTTTCCGTTCTCGTAATTAGTCCGGGGGTCCTCGGGTGCACTATTGCAAAGTGGTGCCTAATTGGATGTCCAGACTTTTTACGGGGCGGCTTTGCGGCGGACAAAGAAGCGCTCTGCGCTTGGCTTAAACGCTACATGCGGCAACGCACGACGGACGCTCTGTGAACGGGATACCTGCTCCCCAATCATGAGACCATAAATTACCGCCGTAAGAGGCCGGCACGATGATCGCTGGAGACATCATGTCGCCCCCCCCCGGCGTCTGAGCTGCGAGCCAGACGGCCAGAGCGAGGGTCATCTCAGTCCTTTGCCAGCTTATCCGCGTGGGAGGTCAACCACAGCCATGGGCATCCTTTAACCCCATGGCCGTGCCGCAGCATTTTTTCCAATAATTTCAAAGCCAAGAGTTTCCTTTTTGTCAAAAACGTCATTGCTCAAAGAGTCAGATCTGATATATATCTTATGCCATTTCCATGAAATTTGGCATGTTCCGAGTCGAGTTTTTAGGCAAGGTCAGTTTTCGACCGTTTGAAGAAGATATATTTGCGAAACTCAAATTTTATATATTGGAAGGATATATATATGCGCTTCATATTAGGAATGCTCGTTAGAATAGCATTCATATTTACAGCGTTTGTCGCCGTGCAGGCACCGGCAAGCGCTGCAACGCCATCGGGCGATTTCTATTGGAAGGCCACTGCGGACTCCTATGGCCGCGGCGCTGGTCAAGCGATGTTGCAGAACTGCGACGGCCGCAGCATGGAAGGCGGGTTGTGCTATACCCCTTGCAACGACGGTTACCGTGGCTCCGCAACGCAGTGCGAACCCAATGATTCGCTCACCTATGACCGCGGTGTGGGCACTGTTCCGGCGCTAAAGAATTTTAAGCAATCTTGCAGCGGTGGTCGTAATTTGGAGTCGGGGATGTGCTACACACCGTGCCGTTCCGGTTACTCGGGCCGGGCGACAATGTGCGCCCGCAATGCGACAGCCTATAACCGTGGCGCTGGATCCGTCCCCCGCCTGAATTGCGCTGACGGCCTGGAAAACAATAGCAGCCTCTGCTACACCCCTTGCCGCAGCGGCTACAGCGGAAATGGCCCAGTTTGCTGGGGCAGCATTCCACAACCGGCAGGCTATATCGATTGCGGCGCCGGCTGGGCTTCGGGCAGAAGTGCTTGTGATCAGGTAATTGCAGATCAGGTCCTCGCCGTTTTGCCAACCGCCACCTTTGAAAAGAAGGCAAAGCAGGGAAGGACCGCTGTCGCTATTGCCACGGACGCCAAAGCTATCACTGGCCTTCAAAAGGTGGCTGATGACGCTTTCGCGGCGCTGAAAGGTCCCTTTGAGTCCGTTGCAAAGGCTGCAGATGCATCCTCGGCCGGAAAGGCTGCTAAAAGCTTTAATCCCCTTGCCTCAATGGGCATTGACACCGTTCGTTCGCTCAAGCGGGCGAAGGACAGCGTGAATGCAATCCAAGCGCTTCGGGCCCAGTATGATTTCAGCATGGCGTTCGATAAGATCGCTGAAACCGGCAACTTCGCAAGTGCCGATCCTGCTGATATCGCGCGGGATACCG
>JBBATT010000200.1:0-580 GCA_040398605.1 Chakrabartia sp. | reverse complement strand
AATGCTGTGATTACGATCGGGATGGTGTTCGCCCCCGCAACGTCGGCGAACCCGGCGATTGATGGGTTGAACACTGCGCTTGGTGTTGTTTCCGCCTATTCTTGGCCGGTCTGGAATGGCTAATGATGACTGATTTTGGTCATTGTATAGACATAAGATAAAGGTTTGGCCCATTTTCGTCCGCTCGTGTGAATGTTCACATGGGCGGGCGGGATGGGTCAAATCTCCGTTTCAAGGATCCGACAGAGGATGTTTTGAAATGATGAAATTGATTTTGGGGCTGCACTCTCCGTTGCATTTTCGGGGCAAAGGATGGCCCAGCAAGCATTCTCCATCGCAGGCCCGCCCCCACCGCGATGCGTTCCGGTCCTGGCGTCGGGCTTTAGGGCGTTCATCACGCCGATATGCTCCTGCTAACCGCGCAGCACCGCCCCTAGCTTTGATGCCGCCGCGACGACCTTGTCAGCAATAGCTTTCAGGTCATCTTCGCCATAGCTCTTCTCGCTTGGCTGAAGTGTGATTTCGACGGCGAGGGACTTTTGCCCCTCCGGCACACCTTGGCCTGCGAACTGATCAAACA
>JBBATT010000199.1:0-4934 GCA_040398605.1 Chakrabartia sp. | reverse complement strand
CTTTACCCTCCGATCGCCATGCCCCGTTAAACGACACACCAGATCAGAAATTGCCTCACCCCTCTGCCGGAATGCGGCGCCTGCATCGTGGCCCAAGGCAAAACAGACGACTTGATGTGGGATCACATAACACCACATATCCAGAACTGATCAATTCCGGTTAAATACGGATGCGCTCAGGCAGGCATTGCAAAGGCCCGCTCTGTGGCCCTATGGCCAAGGCCGATTTCAAGCAAAGTTCGGGTTCAAAATATGTCTAAAACCATCACCACACGCATGCTCATCATGGGGTCCGGCCCCGCCGGACTGTCGGCCGCTATTTATGCGGCGCGCGCCGGAATGAAGCCGATTGTCGTGCAGGGCCTGCAGCCGGGTGGACAATTGACCATCACGACGGATGTTGAAAACTATCCCGGCTTTCGCAGCGTCATCCAAGGCCCTTGGCTCATGGAAGAAATGCAGGCGCAGGCAGAGCATGTTGGCACGCAGATGGTTTGGGACATCATCACAGATGTTGATTTTTCGCAGCGGCCCTTCCGCCTGACGGGGGATGGCGGTGATGTTTATGTGGCGGACACTGTCGTCATCGCGACCGGTGCTCAGGCCAGGTGGCTCGGCCTTGAGAGCGAAGCGGCGTTGCAGGGTAAGGGCATTTCGGCTTGCGCGACCTGCGACGGGTTTTTCTATCGCGGCAAAAAGGTCGCCGTCATCGGCGGCGGCAACACGGCAGTTGAAGAAGCGCTTTATCTCACCAATCATAGCCCGGATGTGACGTTGATCCACCGCCGGGACAGCCTGCGTGCGGAAAAGATTCTCCAAGACCGCCTGTTCGCGCATCCCGGCATCAAGGTGCTCTGGAACAAGGCAGTGGATCGCTTTGTTGGCTCCGGCACGCCGGAAGTCGTCACCGGGCTTGATCTGCGCGACACGGTAACAGGCGAGCTCTCTCATCTGGAAACGGATGGGGCGTTTGTGGCCATTGGGCACAAGCCAGCGACAGAAGTGTTCGCAGGCCATTTGCCGATGGATGGTGAGGGGTATCTCCTTGTTGAAACGGGCAGCACGCGGACGTCCATTCCCGGCGTGTTCGCAGCAGGCGACGTGACGGACAAGGTTTATCGTCAGGCCGTGACCGCCGCCGGCATGGGTTGCATGGCCGCATTGGATGCCGAGAAGTTCCTCGCCCATGCAGACTTTGAAGCCCGCGCGTCAGTTCCCGCTTAAACACTCCAGAAGCGCGCTTTTCAGTGCCGCATAGTCGGCAGCGCGCGCAAAGCTGTGCGCGTTACTGTCGATCCTTGTGATCCGATAAAGGCCTGTTTCTCGTGCTGCCGCAAAGGTGGGCGACGCCCATGCCTCTGCAAAGGCCAGCGCCGTCCCATCTCTGCGCGCCAAAAGGATGTGGGCGGGGATTGTCCCACTGGCCATTGCAGCGGAGATCCGGTCTGACAGCGCCGACGGGGACTTCGTTGCGGCCAATCGGGCGAGGCCGGATGCAAGCTTTCGGAAGTTGATCGCCCCCGATGCCAGCGCGACCCAAGCTTTTGGGTCCTTCAGGCGTTGCAGATAGTGCGATTTGATGGCGGCGGTCGGCGGTAGGTCATCCCTCGGCTCCACGACCCAAATATTGGACAGGACAAGCGCGCAGAGCCCCTCAGGTCTGTGCAAGACCAGAGCGCTTGCGGCATCGCAATTGCCGAAGCCGATAATGCGCTTCAGGGCCGGGCAGGCGTTACGAAAGGCCAGGATAGCGGCCTGTATATCCGGCCCGCTTGCTTCAAATCCGCCATTGTCGCCCTCGCTGTCGCCGATGCCGCGCCGGTCAAAGCGAAACACGGGATGGCCGAGGGCGGCAAGATCAGCCGCCAGCTTTTCCATACCACGATGGGCGCCGATGCGGATCTCATTGCCGCCTGACACGATGAGGAGGCCAGTTTTACCCGGCGCCGCGTCCAATGTGGCTGCGAGCGTCGCGCCTTCGCAGGGAAACGTCAGGAAATGCCGCATGTCTCAACCCATGTGCGGATGTCTTCGGCGAGGAGCGCGGCAAGTGCCGGGTCTTCGCCCGGCTCAGCATGGCGCCACAATGGGCTTGCCTCCACATGACGGTCGGCCTCTGCCCGGTCGGTCGAAAGGCGCAACGTCCGCAACTTTGCAGGATGGGGTTGTAGCAAGCTTGCCATATCATCGAGAAATGCGCGCGAGACCAACTGGCCATTGACGAAAGCCTGCATGTCGCTGGAGTCTTCGGGCATCACCGTGCGCATCAGGGTCCGCACGAGGCGGTCGCCCGGTTCGGGGGCAAACCGCCAATTCGCTGCTGCTCCGGGGAGGGTGTCAAAAAGACAGGCCGCCCGGAAACCAGCGACCAGGACTGGACGGCCATCAGTGGCCAATGCGTCGATGAGAGATTTCAACGAAGCCTCGATGACGCTGATCTCCAATTTATCGGCGCCGACAGGATGTTCGCCCATGCCTGGAAGATCGGGCATCACGACGCCGACGGCATTGCGATCCAGCGCGCGCGCCATCAGGGCCAGCGTCCTCCGCATGCGGTTTGCCTCTTCAAAAAGCGGCTGAAGGATCAACACGATGAAGCGTTGATCTAAAAGATTATTGAAAGCCGGCAGTCCCGCCAAGCAGCGGGTCTCGAAGCTCACCTCGACAATTTTCCGTCGACGAAATCGACCAGCACGCCAAATGTGCCGAGCATGTCGCCATCAACCTCATCAGCCTCGACGATAATGCCCAAGCGATCTTCAAGTTCTGCGAGAAGATTGGCCACCGCCATCGAGTCCAGTTCCGGCAGGGAACCAAATAATTCGGTTGAATCCGTGAAGGTTGCAGCACGATCCTGCGCAATACCAAGAACATCGGACAAGAGGCTGCGGATCTCGTCGGAGAGGGCGGTGCGGTCGGGTTGCAATTCAGATCTTCTTTCTCGGTTTAAGAGCGTTCCAGGCACGGCTGACAGCCATTTTCGCCATTCCAAGTAAGCCCGTTAAACTCAAAGGGTTGAAGAATTCCAAAATGAACAGCTGTTCGCGCTGGTCCATCCAGTCGCGCTTATAGCCGTCATCGCCGGTGCCGTAGCTGATGGACTGCACTTTATCGGTGTCGATGGCGTGGCGGAACATGGCGGCCGAGAGCAGCGTTCCAGGCGACATAGGGGCAGCGTCTTCCCGGTAAGCGAGCTTGTGGATGATCGCATGGCCATGGTCGACGGTCCACAATTGAGCTGCGATCGGTCGCCCTTCAAAAGACGCCAAACCAAGGCGGAGGGAGCGCTTTGCGCTATGGTGTTCGGCCAGCGCCCGCAGGAATTCGGGTGCGCCCTCATCCCCCTTCCAGCTGTCCGCAAAGATCGCCTCATATTGTGCCCAAAGGTCTGACGTCACTTCAGAATGAACCGTGAGATCCATCGGAAACTTCTTGGCACGCCTGTCATGGGTGCTTCGGACTTGCCCCGGCCTCTGTGACCAGAATACGTCAAAACTTATACCGTCAACATGGGTGAACCAATGACCGGTCTTCGGCGCGGTCGCGACGGACCAGCCCGCTTTGCGGAAGGCATGGATGAGCATATCCTTTGTCCCGTCGGCATCGGGCACGGGTTCAAGCCGGAAGGTTCCCAGCGTCTTGCGCAGGCGGCGGGCCATGGCAACGAGAAGTGCGTATTTAATGTTGGCGGGCACGTCAGAGGAAAAGACGGGGCGAAAGGCGAGCGTATACCAGCTGCCAAGGCCCTGCGCTGCCCTTGGCGCCGTCCGGTCTAGGAAGATCCAGGCATCATGACCCTGTGCGTGGGCATAAGCGATCAGCGGGCGCGCTTCTGGCCTTGCGTAACTCTTCGTTAATTCAAACCAAGTGAGGCGATCAAAGAGGTGTGGCTGAGCATCGTCGCTCAACCGATCGGCAAATCGGACCGCGAAAGATGGTAGGTCGTCGAACAACTCTCCCTTAACCCACATTGTGCTAGCCCCGCATTTCCCTGATAATTTGGGCTTGAAGGAAGTTGAGTGCAATCCCCTGACCCGACGCCATATCCTTTGGACCACCTGCCATTGCGCGGAGGACCGGATAGCCCTGCTCTTATCAAGCGCGATGAAATAATTTCTTACGCTGTCCTGGAAAAGCTGGTGGGCAGCCTTGCCGCGGCTTTGATCAACATGGGATTGCAGTCAGGGGATCGCGTTGCGTCTTGGCTTCCCAAAACGCGGCTTGCCTGCGTGATGCCGCTTGCGACGGCACGGGCGGGGCTCGTCCATGTGCCGATCAACCCGGCGCTGAAGCGCACGCAGGTCGGCCATATTCTGGCCGATAGCGGGGCCAAGCTGCTTGTGACGATCCCTGCTCGGGCTGCGCTTCTTGTCGATGATGATGTGCCTGAAACGTGCCGATTGTGCGCGCCGGACGACCTTGAGGAACAGGCTCGCTCTGCCACCCCGCTAAAGCCCTCTGCGCATGGGGCAGATACGCTCGCCGCCATTCTCTATACATCCGGCTCCACGGGGCTTCCAAAGGGCGTGATGCTCAGCCATGCCAATATGTGGCTGGGGGCCGTCAGTGTTGCGCACTATCTGAAGCTTAACGCCCATGATCGGGTGCTCGCTGTCCTGCCGCTCAGCTTCGATTACGGCCAGAACCAGTTGCTCTCGACCTGGGCGGCGGGTGGGGCGGTCATTCCGCTCGATTATCTGACCGCGCGGGATGTGATGAAGGCTGTCGATCTTCATGACATCTCGACGATTGCAGGGGTGCCGCCGCTGTGGATCCAGTTGTGCGAGGCGGCTTGGACGCCGGACATCGCTGGGAAAGTGAAGCGTGTCACCAATTCAGGCGGCGCGCTGACGGTGGCACTGGTGCGGCAGATGCGTGGTCTGTTCCCCAATGCTGACGTCTATCCCATGTATGGGCTGACCGAAGCCTTCCGA
>JBBATT010000198.1:0-4943 GCA_040398605.1 Chakrabartia sp. | reverse complement strand
AGCTGGGCGGTGCCACCAGCATAGGCCCATTCACGCCCCTGTAGCTTGCCCGCCTCTGTCAGAAGCCGGTCCAGATCCCAAATCCACATCGTGGCCGGCGTCCGCTGACGCTCTTGCCCGTTGACGGAAAGTTGCAGCGTCAGCCCCGCCACATAGCGATTGAGGTCGCGCGGCACGACAAACAAATCTCCCACCGGCAAATAGCCGGGGGCGCTCTTGCCCGTCGTAAAGCCCTTGCCAGATTCCGGATGCGCCACATCGACATTGCGCATGAGTTTGGCCCGGTCAGTCACATCGTTGCACAGCATCAGCCCGCCCTGTGCACGCTGGGTCGTCGGTGTTGCGTTCAGTGTGACCAGACACAGTTCCACTTCATAATCGAGCAAGGCATCCCCGGCAGAGACGCGTGCCCGGGACGGGGTGGGGGCCACATATTTGGCAAAGAGGAAAGGCCCACCTTCCACGGTCGCCTCTTCGGCATGCTCGCGGTAATTGGTGCCAGCGGCAATATGGCGGCTCAACAGATCAACAGGCACAGCCAGCTCTGCGACATGAGCAATGATAGGCGCGCCGCCCGCCGCAATCAGCGCGACGACCCCATCATAGCCGAGCCGGTTAACAAGGCTGATCGCGTCTTCGCCATCCTTTCCGACGGGCAGGCCCGTGACCTGGCCATTGGCATAGCTGCTGACAGCAATGGTCTGCTCGCCAACCCGCGCAAAGCTCAACGCGTCGCGGATAGGCGCAATCTTGACGCTCGGCGCGGAGGGAGGCGTCTGCCCTGCTCGAACGAGTGTGGCTGGCGTCCAAGCGAGGTAGAGGGCTGCCAGCGCGAAAACGGCCGTGATGCAAAGCGAAATGAAACGTGCCATTTTTTCTGGATCCTGTTTGAAGATCGCGACGATTTATCCCGGCTGACGCCAGTTGGTGACTGCTTGAAAAGCGTGATAGCGTAGGACCTTATTGCCGTTTGGGGAGGCCGTCCGTCAAGGCCCGGGCAAACAGCCGCCGCGTGGCTGCCGGCCGAATACGCCCTGCCGACGATGTTCATGGTTTTGTTCGCAAATGGCGCGCCCGGCAGGATTCGAACCTGCGGCCCCAAGCTTAGAAGGCTCGTGCTCTATCCAACTGAGCTACGGGCGCGCATGAGGCGCTTCTTAGAGCGCTTTTTGCCCGAGCGGAACCTCCAGAGGTGACAGAGCGCTGATTTGGCGTCAGGGACGCGGATGATGGCAGCGCTTCTCGACAAATCTGATGGGGACCAGAGCAGGCAGGTCGTGATATCTCGCCTGCTCATCTGCTCGGTTGCGATCGCTTGGGCGGCGGCATTGAGCGAGCGTCTTTGGGCCGGACGCGCGCTGCCGCTTTGGATCGACGAGACCTGGACCGCGATGATTGCGGGGCAGCCGGATTGGGCGCGCTTCTGGCATGAGGCTTGGCTCGACGTTAATCCGCCGCTTTATTACGCACTGATGGCGCTGTGGACGGATATTGCAGGCGCGTCGAACTTCGCTTTGCGCCTGCCGAGCCTAATCTTCGTGATCGCCGCGGCCGCGTTGCCCTTGGTTTGGGGCGGCAATGCGTTGTCGCGCAGCGGACGATTGTGCTGGTCCGCCCTCCTCATTCTGTGGTGGCCGGGCTTTGAAATCTCGTTTGATGCGCGCGGCTATGGCCTATTGCTGGTCCTGTCTGTGGCCCAAACACTCGCCTTTGCCCAGGTGCTGGAGCGCCCGGACAGGCGCATGGCAGGGCTTTGGTCCGCGCTCGCCGCTGCCGCCATCCTCACCCATTATTTCGCGTTGATCCTGGCTGCTGTGCAAGGTGTGGCCTTGTTGATGCGCGAACGGCGGCGCGCCGTGCGGCTTTGGCCGGCAGCACTTCCTTTCGTGCCGGCGATAGCTTGGCTCACCATTCATGCGCCGCGGCTGGCCGATTATGCGCGCCCGGATGTCGCTTGGTATGAACCGTTCACAGCAGATCTCGCCGCCGGATTCATGCAATATCTTGTGGGGCCGCCGGGCTGGACCCAATGGGCGCTGATCGGGGCCGCCCTTGTCCTTGCAGTTGCCTCCACGCGGGGCCGACGCGTCCGCCCAACGGACGGGGCAAAGCAGATAGAAGCGGCGGCACTCATTGGCGTCGTGGCGCTTCTCCTCCTCCTTGGCATTGGGATGGCCCGCGATACGATCACGGACCGCTATCTGGTGCCGGTGGTGCCGTCTGTCCTGCTGGCCTTGGTTATGATTGCGCAGCGCTTTGATAAGGCCGCCCTTGGCCATGCGCTGCTGGTCCTGGCCTTCCTTGTGCCAATGGCGACGCCTTTGAACTTGCAGGCCCGTCTGCACGCACGAAATGCCTATGGCTTTGAACAGGCAAGCAGCTTCCTGCTTCCCTTTGCGCCTGCGCGGCTGGTGTTTGTGTGGGATCATCCGGCCGCTAAGGTCCTTGATCCGCACTCTCTGGAGAAGCTGGGGCGTTTCTTTTTTGCGCGGGCAGGCCAAAGTCTCACGACGCGCACAGTGGTTCTGACGCCGGAACAGGACGGCAATGTTGTGCTCAGCGCCGCCAAAGGCGAGGCTGTCATCTGGATCTACAACCGGGCACGCAATACCTCTGCGCGCCTGCACCGACCCGATGAACAGCGTTTTGAAGGCAGGGCATGCCAGCACCAACGCGCGCCATGGGTGGGCACCCTGGCCTGTGCCCCCGTTGCCAAAGCTGATGGCGTGGCTAAGGTTACATCATGACCGATCAACTCCCGCGCGCCGTGAAGGCGGAGACCATCCACCAGTTCCGCAGCTTTGACGTTGTGATGGCCGCGTTCGTCGCCATCCTCTTGCTTTCGAATGTGATCGGCGCCGCAAAAGTCGCAACGCTCGGCGGATGGGAATTTGGCGCGGGCATTCTATTTTTCCCGCTGGGCTATGTCATCGGTGACGTGCTGACCGAAGTCTATGGCTATGCCCGCGCGCGGCGCTGCATCTGGATCGGCTTTTCGGCGATGCTGTTCATGGCCTTTATGAGCTGGGTTGTCGTCTCGCTGCCGCCAGCCCCGGGCTGGGACGGGCAGGCCGCGTATGAAAGCGTGTTCGGGCAGGTGCCCCGGATCGTCTTTGCCTCTATCGTCGCCTTTTGGGCGGGGGAGTTCGTCAATTCCTATGTGCTCGCGCGGATGAAGGTCTGGACACAGGGCAAGCACCTTTGGAGCCGCACGATAGGCTCCACCATCTTCGGGCAAGGCGTCGACAGCCTGATCTTCTACCCGCTCGCCTTTTGGGGCATCTGGTCCACCAGCCAGGTGCTGACCGTGATGGTCACCAATTGGGGCCTAAAGGTGTTGTGGGAAGCGCTGCTGACACCTGTGACCTATGTGGTCGTCAACAAATTGAAGCGCCATGAGGGCGTCGATCTGTTTGACGAGGGCACTGATTTCACCCCGTTCAAAACGCGGGCCTGATCAACACCGCGCGCTGCGGTCAGTCGCGCAAAAGACAAAGGGAGCGCCGAGATGATCTCGCACGCTCCCCAGAATGTCTTTTGCTTGGTCTGATCGTGGCGGCAAAGCGCCACTGAACCGATCAAAACGGGACGTCGTCGTCCAGATCGCTATCGAACGGGCTCGGCGCGCCGGAGCCGCCAAAGTTGCCGGATGAGGCGCCGCCGCCGGCATTGCCGCCGCCGGAGCGTTCCTTGCCCCAGTCGCCACCGCCGGAGCTGGCACCGCCGCCACCGCCGCCTTCACGACCGGAGAGCAGGACGAGTTCCCCACGAAAACGCTGCAGCACAACCTCAGTCGTGTAACGGTCATTTCCGTTCTGGTCGGTCCATTTACGGGTCTGCAATTGGCCTTCGATATAGGCCTTCTGGCCTTTACGCAGATAGTTCTTCGCGACCTTGCCGAGGTTCTCGTTAAAGATCACGACATTGTGCCACTCGGTCTTTTCCTGCTTATTCCCGTCGCGGTCGTTCCACGTTTCCGATGTGGCGAGGGTGAAGCTCACCACTTCTCCGCCATTGTTCATCGACCGCGCTTCGGGATCTTTCCCCAGATTGCCGACCAGTGTGACCTTGTTGACGCTCCCCGCCATGCTCTATCCTTTAAAGACCCAAAAATGTTGAGAGCCAGTATGTAACGCCTGCCGCGACATATGCCAGTGCGAACAGATAGGTGACCATGATCACGGGCCATTTCCATCCATTGGTTTCACGCCGGACCACGGCAATGGTGGAAATGCACTGCGGCGCAAACACGAACCAGGCGAGGAAGGCGAGCGCCATCGGGATGGTCCAGCCCGCGCGCAGTTTTTCCCGAAGCGTCTTTTCGCCTTGAGCATCGTCTGCGGAATCGATGGCATAGGTTGTGGCGAGCGCGGAGACAGCCACCTCTCGCGCGGCCATGGCCGGGATCAGCGCCAGCGCCATATCGCGGTTGAAGCCGATGGGTGCCACAATGGGTTCTAACCCGCTGGCAATACGCCCGGCAATCGACTGGTCGATCTGGCTCTTGCTCGATCCGGCGGGCACCTGCGGGAAACTGAGCAGCGCCCACAGGACGATGGTGGTCAAGGCGATGATCGTGCCCGCGCGGCGCAGAAAGGCAGCGGCCCGCTGCCAAAGGCCAAGCGCCACATCCTTCAAATTGGGCATCTGATAACGCGGCATTTCCATCATGAAGCCAAGGCTGGAGCCTTGCGCCACTGTCTTGCGGATAACGAGGGCGGCCAGCATCGCGCCGACAATCCCGGCGACGTAAAGGCCGAACAAGACAAGCCCCTGCAAGCCCAGCCCCGGCCCGACCGACCGTTCCGGAATGAAGGCGCCGATGATGACAGCGTACACCGGCAGGCGCGCCGAACAGGTCATCAGCGGCGCAATAAGGATTGTCGTTAGCCGGTCGCGCGGATCTTCAATCGTGCGCGTCGCCATGATGCCGGGCACGGCGC
>JBBATT010000197.1:0-4948 GCA_040398605.1 Chakrabartia sp. | reverse complement strand
CGCAGCAGCCGTGAAGCAGCCAAAGGTAAGCAGTCCGGCCGCACGCAGGAAATCCAGCGCCTCATCGGTCGGTCGCTGCGCGCTGTCGTCAATATGAAGGCACTGGGCGAACGCCAGATCACGCTCGATTGCGACGTCATTCAGGCCGATGGCGGCACGCGGACCGCGTCGATCTCCGGCGCATGGGTCGCGCTACGTCTCGCTGTCGACAAGCTGATGGCCGACGGCCTGCTTCAGACAGATCCAATCGAACAGCAGGTCGCGGCGATCAGCTGCGGCATCTACAAGGGCACGCCCGTCCTCGACCTCGATTATATCGAAGATTCGAACGCTGGTGCTGACGCCAACTTCGTCCTCCTGTCCAACGGCAACATTGCTGAGGCACAGGCCACGGCGGAAGGCGAAACCTATGACGAGGAAGCACTTCTCCGCCTCCTCCGCCTCGCCCGCATCGGCTGTGCCAAGGTTTTCGAAGCACAGTTGAAGGCAACAGGTCGCTAAACATGGCCCGCAAGCTCGAACCCGGACGGCTGGTGATCGCCAGCCACAATCAGGGCAAGGTCCGCGAAATCCGCGATCTCCTTGCCCCGTTCGGGATCGAGCCTGTGTCGGCTGGCGAACTCGGCCTGCCCGAGCCGGAGGAGACCGGCACGACGTTTGCCGAGAACGCTCTGCTCAAGGCCCGCGCCTCGGCGCTGTCCGGCTTGCCCGCTTTGTCGGACGACAGTGGGCTTGAGGTGAAGGCGCTCGGCGGACGGCCCGGCGTCTACACAGCCGACTGGGCCGAACGGCAATGGTTTGAAGGCGCGCCCGGCCGCGACTGGTATATGGCGATGGGCAAGGTCGAAGGTCTGCTTGCCGAACAAGGCCCTTCGGTGGACCGCTCTGCCGCGTTCGTCTGCACGCTCGCGGTTGCTTGGCCAGACGGACATAGCGAAGTCTTTGAAGGCCGTGTCGAAGGCAGCCTGACCTGGCCGCCGCGCGGTGCACTGGGCTTTGGCTATGATCCTGTTTTCGTGGCGTCTGGCGCCGACCAGACTTTTGCCGAAATCGATCCTGCAGCCAAACACGCCATCAGCCACCGGGCGGATGCGTTCAAGAAACTCGTGGCCGCGCTGTTTTAGCGCTCCATCCGACCCGCAACGCGTGACGCGCGACCGCCTAGCGGGTCCTCCCCCATCCAGTTTCCGGCTGGAAAATACCGACAGACCAAATAATCGAATTCAGCATCCGTCGCGACGGCGCAGCCGACCTCACGCGTGTTGCGCCAGATGATCTGGGTATAGTGGCCGACATCGGACCAGCTGCCCGTGCGCGAAATGTCCGGAAAACGACCGGGGTGATAATCTGCCTTTTCCTCGATCCAATCCCCCACCATCGTTGCGGGCGCAAAATAGTCACGCGTGCCCATCCAAAGGTTTTCGCCCTGCCCCTGAACCCCGGCATGGCGCAGTGTTGCACTTCCTTTGAGCGTCGCCGCCCATCCAGCCGCATCGTGCGCGAGGTCATCATTCCAGACGAGCGGCGGGACGCCCTTGGTTGCGCGCTCCTCATTATGCGTCGCCAATATCTCTGTTTCGAAATCACCCGATGACCGCGCCATTGCGGGCGGTCCAAAGATCGTGGCCAGAAAGCTTACACTTGCCGCCATCAATGCTAAGCGCCGTCCATGCATTTGGCCGATTCCCTTGCCCTCTATATCCACTGGCCTTTCTGTGTATCGAAATGTCCCTACTGCGACTTTAACAGCCATGTCCGTGAAACTACGGATCAGGCGGCCTGGTTAGACGCGCTTCTGGCCGACATGGCGTATGAAGCAGGACAAATCGGCGGACGCCCGCTGACGTCCATCTTCTTTGGCGGCGGCACGCCTTCGCTGATGTCACCGGCGACAGTGGCGGCGTTAATCGCGGCGGCAGAACAACATTGGGGCTTTTCGCCTGACATTGAGATCACGCTGGAGGCGAACCCCTCCTCCGTTGAGGCTGCGCGCTTTTCCGATCTGGCCGCAGCTGGCGTCAATCGCGTCTCGCTTGGACTGCAATCGCTCGACAATGACGTGCTCCAGATGCTCGGTCGCGCGCATGATGTGGAAGAAGGGCTCGCCGCACTGGACGTGGCGCAGAAGGCCTTTTCCCGTGTGTCGTTTGATCTGATTTATGCTCTGCCCGCGCAGACGCTCAACGGCTGGGAAGCCGAACTGCGCCGCGCTTTGTCTTTCGGGACCGGTCACCTCTCCCTCTACCAATTGACCATTGAACCCGGCACGCGCTTTGAAACGCTTGTGCGGACAGGTGCGCTGACTCCAAAGGACCCGGATGAAGCGGCTGAGTTTTACGAACTGACCGACGCGCAGACGCCCGAGGCCGGTCTGCCGCGCTATGAGATTTCCAACCATGCCCGCATGGGTGAGGAGAGCCGCCATAACCTGACCTATTGGCGTTATGGCAGCTATGCGGGCATCGGCCCCGGCGCACATGGCCGACGTGGCGGTCTGGCCACGGTTCGGCACAAGAAGCCGGAGAATTTCCTGAACGCGGTCACACGCAACAGCCACGGCGCCCAACAGGAGGACGCTTTGTCTCCCGCAGAGCAAGCGCGGGAAGCCTTGTTGATGGGTTTGCGTCTGCGCGAAGGTGTAGACCTTGCTGATATCGCGCACAGAACTGGGGTGAGCGTGGATGCCTTGATCGATGCCGACGCGGCAGCGCGACTGGCTGGTTATGGTCTCCTCCGCCAATCCGGCAGCCGCATCACTGTCCTACCGGACGGGATGCTGCTGCTTGATCGGATATTGGCGGAGTTGGTGAGCATTTAAGAAAACCGCTTAGCCCATCTTCTCCGTTTGTCCTGAGCCTGTCGAAGGACTGCCCTTCTGTTTGCTTTGGCTTCCAGAAAGAAGGACGATCGTTGACCTATAGTCGCCTTCGGCTCGACAGGCTCAGGATGAGCGGGGTTGGTTGGGAAGTGGTATGATCAGTCCACAAAACCCTTGGGCGCAGGGGCCACAACCGTTGTCCCGCTTGGGCCTATCTGCTGCACTTCCAGCGCGCGTTCTGCGACGCCATAGGCGTTGAAACGGAAGGCCCCATCAATCCCGGCAAACCCGCCGGTATCGTCCAGTGCCCGCAACGGGAACGGGGTTCCAAGCTTCCAATTCGTTGCAACCTTGGTCGCGAGGAGCACGGCATCATAGCCAAGGCTGGACAAGCGATAAGGCGCGAGGCCGAAGCGCGTCCGGTATTTGGCCGCCATCTGGGTGTAGACGCCGTCTGAGACGCTGGCGAACCAGGCGCCGCTCAAGGCTGGCGACGACAGGCTGGCTTCCGTGTTCCAGAGCTCTGTCCCCAAAATCTTGGCAGAGGAGCTGGGCCCGCGGCGGATAATCGGGATCGCCTGCACCGCCGTCCGGCTCGAATCCGCAATAAGGATGGCGTCGGCAGCCCCGGCTTTGTTGATGCGGGAAATGGCCCCCATGATGGCCCCGGCGTTCCGGTCATAGCTCTGCACGGAAACGAGCGCCCCGCCTGCTTCCTCAACTGAGCGGGCAAGCGCAGTCTGCGCGCGCTGACCATAGACACCCGCCGGCACGAGCCCGGCAAACTTCACCAGCCCCTTGGACCGGGCATAGCCGACAACCCGCGACACCGACTGCGCGGGTGTGAAACCAAGGAGATAGGTGCCATTGCCTGCAACGGACACGTCGTTTGAAAACCCAATGAGCGGCACACGGCTGCGGCGCCCGACTTCGGCTGCTGCACGCACGTCTTCCGCGAGTAAGGGGCCGAGGATGAGCTTATTGCCTTCTGAAATGGCCTTGTCAGCCGCGGCAGCCGCGCCGCCTGCGGTATCATAGACGGTCATCCGAATCCGCTCACCGCCGGTATCGAGCACAGCCATGTTCGCCGCGTTGGCGATGGACTGCCCAATCCCCGCGTTCGCGCCGGTCAGCGGCACAAGCAACGCAATACGGTGACGTGTGGCGTCCGAGGGAAGCCCAGTAACGGGCCCCTCCTCCGGAGGCGCTTCAACAGGCTTTGGCGGGGCCTTGGGCACAACTTGGCACCCGGCCATAAACAATGCAGCACCAACAAGGCCCCAGCGCATGATTTGACGCCGTTTGAGGTCTGTCGCTTGCCCCTCACCCATATCCTCTGCCATGACGCACTCCCTATGGCTTCTACGCTTCAACCCGGACTCTATATCGTCGCCACGCCGATCGGCA
The DNA here is from genome assembly GCA_040398605.1 of Chakrabartia sp. Taxonomy (GTDB): domain Bacteria; phylum Pseudomonadota; class Alphaproteobacteria; order Sphingomonadales; family Sphingomonadaceae; genus Aquisediminimonas. Next base: position 723 of record JBBATT010000197.1, on the reverse strand, counting down.
ATCTCGGCGATTTAAGTCCCCGTGCTGCCTCGATTCTTTGCGAGGCGGATATCATAGCGGTGGAAGACAGCCGCGTCACGGCGAAGCTTTTGCAGCATATCGGGGTCAAACGCCCGATGCAGCCTTATCATGATCATAATGCTGACCGGGTCCGGCCCGGCCTGATTGAGCGGATGGCGAATGAGGCTGTCGCTTTGGTCTCGGACGCAGGGACGCCGCTCATTTCCGATCCCGGTTACAAACTCGTCCGCGATGCGCGCGCCGCCGGCCGCCATATCGTGACAATTCCCGGCCCTTCCGCTGTCATCGCCGCACTAACGTTGGCCGGCTTGCCGACCGACCGCTTCTTTTTTGCAGGTTTTCTGCCGCCCAAAGCCAAGGCGAAGGCGGAGCAGATTGCAGAATTCAAAAACCTGCGCGCCACGCTGGTATTCTATGAATCCGGCCCGCGCCTCGCCGACACGCTTGCCATTCTGGCGCAGGTGCTGGGGGACCGTGAGGCAGGCGTCGCGCGGGAAATCACCAAGGCCTATGAAGAATGCGTGACCGGCACGTTGTTAGAACTGGCCGCGCGTTACGAGGGATCTCCGCCCAAGGGAGAGATCGTCATCGTGGTCGGTCCGCCCGGCGAACCCGAAGCCGCTTCGGGCGATGATATCGAATCGGCTCTCGTGGAGGCGTTGAAGACAGCGTCCCCGGCCAAAGCCGCCGGAGAGGTGGCCC
>JBBATT010000196.1:0-4981 GCA_040398605.1 Chakrabartia sp. | reverse complement strand
CCGCAATCTGACGATCCAATCGGAGGTCTAGATGAGCATCATTGAAACGTTCGCAACAGACAGCGTCGCACCGCCACAAAGGCTCGATTTCTGGAACCAAGTTTCCAGCCAGACTTTCTCCGGCATGACCGTTGACTCCTCGTCGGAGGACTTCTCGGCAAATATGTCGCGTTGGCACCTTGGGGATTTGTTGATGATCCGCCCAATATCACAACGGGCCCGCGTGCAGCGCTGGATGGATGGTGCCAGCGACAGGCCAGACCGGATCATTTTCAATTTGCAGCATCGCGGCCATTCAAAAAATGTGCAGTGGCAAAGAGAAGCTGAGCTTGGAGCGGGCGATCTGATGCTCTGTTATGCGGCGGACGCCTATTACACAGACCTTTCAGACCGCAATGAGATGCTCGTGGTAGAAATGTCTCGGGCGGCCCTGTCCTCCCGCATTCCCAACATCGAAGACCATCTTTGCCGCACCATTGCCGGCGCGGCACCCGGCACGCGCCTTGTCCATGATTTTCTCATCTCACTCTGGCAACAAGGCGATCAAAGCGACGCCGATCCCGATTGGCAGGAAGGCATTGCAAACGTCTTTCTCGATCTCCTCGCCTTTGCGGTAAAAGGGGCGGGCTCGGCGCTTGTCGCGCCCAAGGGGACGCGGGACCGGATCCTAGCCCTAATTGACGCCCGGCTTGGCGACCCGGATTTAAAAACAGGCATGATCGCAACAGAGCTCGGAGTTTCATTGCGCACTGTGCAAAATCTTTTTGCAGCGATGGGAACAACACCAAGCGCCTACATTCTCGATCGTAGACTTCAAAAAGCCTCGGAAAAGCTGAGCCTCAACCGAACCCAAAGCATTACCGAAGTCGCCTATGCCACAGGTTTCAATGATAGCGCATATTTCACTAGGTGCTTTCGACAAAGATTTGGCACGACACCAAGCCTCTGGAAAGAGCAGAAGTAGCGGCGCTTCGCGTGAGTCCAATTCGGATGCGCGTGAGTGCAAGACCGGTTTAGGCAATCGTCGCATATTCCGGTCTTCCAAACTGTCGGAACGATATCGGCAGATTAATCAGGAAGGGGAATTGCCATGAAGCTTAAGTTCACTGCCCTTGCCGCAACCGCTCTGTGCACCACAGTTGCATTGCCGGCTTTTGCGCAAGAAGCGCAATCAGATGACGGCGGCATCGCTGAAATCGTCGTGACCGCGCAGAAGCGCGCGGAAAACGTTCAGGACGTTCCAATTGCAATTTCGGCGTTCACCGCCGAAGCGATGCAGGAACGTGGCGTCACAGACGTTTCCTCGCTGTCCAACCTCGCACCGAACGTCACACTTGACGCCGGCACGCCATTCTCCGGCTCGGGCGCTGTTCTTGCAGCCTACATCCGAGGCATCGGCGCGAACGACTTCGCCTTCAACATTGATCCGGGCGTCGGCGTCTATCTTGATGGCGTTTACCTTGCCCGCTCGGTCGGCGCGAACCAGGAACTGCCTGACGTTGATCGGGTCGAAGTCCTCAAGGGCCCACAGGGCACACTTTTCGGTCGTAACACCATCGGCGGCGCGATCTCCATCGTCACGCACACACCGGGCGACAAGTTCCGCTTCGTGGGCGACTTTACGACCGGCAGCTACAGCCTGATGCAGGCACGCGGCACGGTTGATCTTCCCATCACGGAAGGTCTGTCGTCTTCGGTCGCGTTCTCGATCAAGAACCGCAATGGCTATCTGAAGCGCATTGCCTTCCCGGGCGGCATCAACTTCAACAACCCGCCTGTCACGTCGTACAAGGCGGCCGGTTATGGCGGCATTGGCTATGGCACAGAAGGTGGTGAAAACACTTGGAACCTGCGCACCAAGCTGAACTTCGACAATGGCGGCGCCTTCAAGGCAACGCTGTCCGGCGATTACAGCAAGGTCGACAACGAGCAGATCGCCAACACCCTCATCAAGACGGTGCCGTTCATCTTTGCCGGAACCTATAATTGCGCGCTCACCGCTACGGTTGATCCCAGCTGCGGCGTCGGCCCGCCAGCGTTCGCCTTCATTGGCGGCATTGGTGGCTTGAACGGCATTGCTGACAATCCCTCGCCATTTGGCGTCAACGTTGATGCAAATCCAAACAACAACCGCGTACCCTATGACGATCGCTTCATCCCGACCGACATTGATACGTCCTATGCCAACGGCAACAACTTCTCGAAGTTGAAGACCTACGGCACAGCGCTGACCATGTCGTATGACCTGTCGGACGACGTTCAGGTGAAGTCGATCTCGGCTTATCGTGAGCTGCATTGGGCCGTCGGTATGGATCTTGACGGTTCGCCGCTCAACTTCCTGCACACCAGCTTCACAATGAACCAGTGGCAGTTCAGCCAGGAAGTTCAGCTCGTCGGTCAGGCGATGGACAACAAGCTGAACTATGTCTTGGGTGGCTACTACTTCAAGGAAGCCGGCGACCTTCACGATTACGTGACGTTTGCCGAAGGCCTGTTGCAGGTTGACGGTCCGAACGATCTGGCCACCAAGAACTTCGCGTTCTTCGGTCAGGCTGACTATAAGGTGAGCGACATGCTCTCCTTCACGGTTGGCGGTCGTTACACCGACGAAAGCAAGACCTTCGAAGGCTTCCAGTCGGACGCAAACGGCCTAACCTACAAGATCTTGAAGCAAGTCGGCGTGCCGCCCTGCGCCTCGATCACCCCAACCATTTCAGAAGCCTGCCGCCTTGCAGCCGGCTTCCCGAATGCTGGCCAGCCGCTGCGTTATTACATCGCTGGGACCCAATCGAAGAAGTTCAGCAACTTCTCGCCTAAAGCTGGCGTGCAGGTGCACCCAAGCGAAGACGTGATGATCTACGGTTCGTGGTCACGTGGCTACAAGACGGGTGGCTGGACCACGCGTCTGTCCAACCCGCTGCCCAACGCGCCAGACTTTGACGCGGAAAAAGCCCAGACCTTCGAACTCGGCGTGAAGTCGACGTTGCTTGACCGCAAGCTGCAGATCAATGCTGCTGTGTTCCAGTCGAACTATGACGGCATTCAGCTGAACTTCCAGCAGGGTGTGTCGCCAACCATTCAGAACGCTGGTGCTGCAAAGATTAAGGGCTTCGAAGTCGAGCTGGTTGCAGCCCCGACCCGCGGTCTGACGATCAACGGTGCCATCGGCTATCTGGACGCGAAGTATACGAGCGTTGATGGACCAGCACAGGTTGCGCCTTCAGCCGGCGTGTTTGGTAACTATGGTGTTATTCCGGGGGCAACCCTCCCCAAGACACCAAAGTTCAAGTTCAACATCAGCCCGCGTTATCAAGTTGAACTCGCCAATGGCGGTTCGGTGATCTTCGTTGGTGATTACACGCACACGACGAAGTTGAAGAACGACACCGAGGGCTACTTCCTGCTGATGCGTCCGGCGACAGACGTCGTCAACGCCAGCGTTCAGTACAAGGCTGCTGAAAACTGGGGCATCACAGTTGGTGGCACCAACCTAACCGACGAGCGCTACCTCGTCACCGGTCAGGCACAATTCGCCGGTGGTCAGGCGTACGGCACCTACAGCCGTCCGCGTGAATGGTTCGCGCGTCTGAACGTCAACTTCTAAGCAAACCAAATCGGGGCGGGACCAAAAGTCCCGCCCCTTTTTTATCTGGAGAGTAAAATGCCCGAGACTGCCCATTCCGAATTCTGGAAGGACATTAAGCCGGTCGACAAGGTCTTCCGCGAAGGCGGTCTGCCCGAGGTCTATCTATCAAAAATTGCCGAAGGCGATGAACGCTATTGGGTTCCCATCAGCGAAACCGTTTCTTCAAAGCCGGTCTGGATCAGCCCTTCAAAGAACATGTGGGCCGATGTCCTCATGTCGAAGTCGGCGGGTCTGGTGAACCGTCACTATCACCCCCACCCCATCTGGGCCTACACAATCAGCGGCAAATGGGCGTATCTTGAGCATGACTGGACCGCCACTGCGGGCGATTTCGTCTACGAAACGCCAGGCGAGAGCCACACGCTCGTTTGCTACGAACATGAAGACCCCATGAAGGTGTTCTTCGTCGTCTCCGGCCCCCTGATGTGGCTTGACGAGGACGGCAACACGGTCGGCCACTATGACGTCTTCGATTACATGAAGGCTGCCCGCGAACATTATGACGCAGTTGGCATTGGTGCCGACTATGTCGACTCCCTCATTCGTTAAAAGGCGCACCTCCATGTCCGTGATGACCGCACCGCCGTCCAACAAAGCCGAGATCGTTGACGTCAAGTTCCCGCACAAGGCGCTTGTTGACCGTCTCAGCCCCGGCGGGCGATATATCGATGCGCAGTCCGACGTTGACTCGCCTTGGGTGCCTTTTGGCGACAACGCGGCGATCAAGCATCTCGCGTTCGACGTCCGCCAGAACCTATTTTCAAACATTCTGTGGGTCAAAAGCCCCGGCGTGATTGGTACCCATCTGCATCGCGGCACGATCACGATGGTCTGCCTTGAAGGCAGCGTGCGCTATCTGGAATATGATTGGGTTGCCTCACCGGGCGGGTTGATCCTCGAAACACCCGGCGAAAGCCACACACTCGTCACCGACCATCCCGAAGGCTGCAAGCTTTTTGGCTGGATGCAGGGCCCGATTGAGTTTTATGATGACACAGGCACCTTGGTCGACACGTCTGACGTTTGGTGGTTCATCCATCATTACGAGACCTACTGCCGTGAAAACAACATCGCCATCAACCCAAAGCTTTACCTCTAGGAACTGTTTGTCATGTCTATGAAAGCCCCGCCCTCTGGCGCCTATAAAATCGTCAATGTGCCGGAGCTTTATGGCGACGTCATCAAGGCCCGTGGTTCCGAAGGGACCTATGTCGGAAGCTCAGAAGAAGAGAGCCCATGGGTTCCCTTTGGCGACAATGCCGCCATCCGCCATGTGGCCTTCGACACGAAGGAAAACATCTACGCCAACATCCTTTGGATCAAGGGTCCGGGTGT
>JBBATT010000195.1:0-4984 GCA_040398605.1 Chakrabartia sp. | reverse complement strand
AGCCGGTGATAAGGCAAAGCGCCGTGAACAGAGCGCCCGGTGCCGCAATCGCGCGCGCAGCAACGCCCGCCAGAGGATGGCGCCAGACGAGTTGCACAATGCTGGCAATTGCGATGCCCGTCCATCCGCCCATGCCGAGCCAAGCCGCAGGCACGTGGATGTACATGATCCTAACTGTATCACCTTGAAGGTAATCCGGTGGGCTGAGGAAAAGCCCGACATAGCTGCCCAGCAACACCAACAATAGACCAAGGACGACGCAGACCGGAGTCAGCGGACGGGCTATTCTCAGGAATCGGGCAGGATTTGCATAGACGTGCATTGCGATCGGGCCTTTAGGCGACCTCCGCACAGGGCGGAAGAGGGATTCTTCACGCTCTTTCCATCGGAACAGTGCCGACGTCAGCTGGCGGTCAGCCCTCCATCGACGACCATCTCCGACCCAGTCATGAATGCAGCCCGGTCTGACGCCAGAAAGACGATGGCATCCGCGATATTCTGCGGCTGTCCCATATGACCCAGAGGATGCATCTGCCCTGCCTGCACGCGCGCCTCATTTTCGCCCATGCCGCTCAATGCCGAAAAACCCGAGACAACTTCATCACCCATTTTGGTTTCGATTATGCCCGGATGCACCGAATTAACCCGGATGCCTGAAGACGCCACTTCCAGGGCAACACCCTTCGTAAACAGACGCACTGCGCCCTTGGATGCGTTGTAACAGCTCACCCCTGCCGTGCCGACCAGCCCCGCCACTGAGGACAGATTGATGATGGACGCACCGCCCTTCCATTTGGAAGCGCGCTCTACCAGCAGCGGGACGGCCGCCTTGGTGCCCAAAAACACGCCTTCAACGTTCACGGAATGCAGCTTGCGCCAATCCTCCAGCGTCGTTTCCAAAAGCGGTTTCATGAGGAAAAGGCCGGCATTGTTGACCAGAATGTCGAGACCACCTGCCTCCTTGCGGATGACGGCCATTGTTTCGGCCCAATCCTGTTCCCGCGTCACATCCTGCGCGCGCGACAACCCGCCAATTTCGGCGGCGAGTTCAGCTGGTTCCGTAAGATCGGTCACAATCACCTTGGCACCGGCCGTGGCCAGTGCCCGTGCCGTGGTTGCACCAATGCCCCGCGATGCGCCGGTAACGAGGGCAACCCGGCCGTCTAGATCTCCCATGATCAAGCGCCCTTATGCGGCTGGATGAGATACTTATCCCCCGTCCGCTTTGCATTATAGGCCTGCAGCGTTGCAAGGTTCAGCGCTTCGACCAGCGAAATCTCATGGCTGTAATGGCTGGCAAAAGTCGTCTTCAATTCTGCAACGACGCGCGCGCGCATCTTCACGACCACTTCCGGGCCGACCTTCTGCATGAAGGGCGTGAGCAACCAACCGGAGACGGACCAGCTAAAGCCAAAGCTGCGCGTCAGGACAGTCGGTGACATGTCCAGCCCGCCATAGATGTAAAGCTGCTTGAACGCGTCAGAGCCGTAGCGGCTATACTCCTTCATCCGCTTGACGGCAGCCGCTTCCATCGCGGACATGATCATGCTGCCCTGCTTGCCCCCGCCAATGGCGTCAAAAGCGCAGGTGATGCCGGTTTCGACAAGCGCCGCCGTCAGGTCAGCCATGAAGCTGTCCGATGTTGAATCGAACACATAAGTCGCGCCCTGCCCTTTGAGCAGATCAATCTGCGCCTGGCTGCGCACGACGTTGATCAGCGGCATGCCGTCGGCGATGCAGATGCGGTTAAGCATCTGGCCCAGGTTAGACGCAGCCGCCGTATGGACCATGCCGGTATGACCCTCGCGCTTTACGGTTTCGACAAACCCCAATGCCGTCAGCGGATTAACGAAGCAGGACGCACCATCCTTCGGGTCCGTCCCGTCGGGCAATTCCATGCACATCTGGACCGGCAAAGTGCGATATTGGGAATACATGGCCCCACCCAGCAGAGCGACCGTCTTGCCCATCAATGCCTGCGCCGCGGGGCTGTTTCCGGCGGCAATCACGACGCCACAGCCTTCATTGCCCACAGGCATCGCGTCCCCCAGTCGTCCTGCCATCGCGCGCAGGCCAGCGGCGGGCACATCAGCGGTGACTGCTGGATGGCCGCCAATGCTCGTCTGGCGGGCTGTCGACATGTCCGCCGCCCCAACCAGCAGGCCAAGATCGGACGGATTAATGGGTGCAGCCAGAACCTTCACCAGAACCTGATTTTCGCCCGGCTGCTCAACGGCGGCCTCATCCAGATAAACATCCAGCTGGCCTTCCGGCTTGATCAAGGTCCGGATCAAAAGCGATTTTTCGGGCGTATCGGTCATGCTACTCTCCTATTTCGTTAACGCATGGCTATACCGTCGTCGCCAAGGTCACAATAGGGCTGCGGCCTTCGCTGGAAGATTCACAGCCCCACCTCAACTTGCCGGGAACGCAGGTGAAGCCCCATGCGTTGACTTGAACTTGCAACGACACCCTGTTTACGTAAAGGGAAAGCACGACTCATTTGAAGATTGGGAGAGACTCATGGCTGAAGCATATATCATCGACGCATGCCGCACCCCGCGCGGCGTTGGCAAACCCGGCAAGGGCGCCCTTTCCCATCTGCACCCGCAGCATCTGGCCGCGACAGTTCTTAAGGCGCTGAAGGATCGCAACAACCTCGACACGTCTACCGTGGACGATGTGATCTGGTCAACCTCGTCGCAGAATGGCAAGCAAGGTGGCGATCTTGGTCGCATGGCGGCTCTTGCTGCCGGTTATGACATCACGGCAAGCGGCATGACGCTGGACCGTTTCTGCGGCGGCGGCATCACGTCGGTGAACCTCGCAACGGCAGCTGTCATGTCGGGCATGGAAGACTGCGTGATCGCCGGCGGCACCGAAATGATGAGCTTCACATCCGCCTATGGCGCGGAACTGGCCAATGCTGGCGTCAAGCCGCTCGGCATGGGTTCGGGCAATGCGGAACTCGACGCGATCCACCCGCAGTCGCATCAGGGCGTTTGCGGTGACGCGATTGCAGCCATGGAGGGCATCCCCCGCGAAGCTCTCGACGCGCTCGCGCTCGTGAGCCAGGAACGCGCTGCCCGCGCCATCCGCGAAGGTCGTTTCGACAAGTCGCTGATCACCGTCCACAACCCGGACGGCACCGTCGCGCTGGACCATGAAGAGTTCCCGCGCCCTGAAACAACCGCCGAAGGTCTTGCCTCGCTGAAGGCCAGCTTTGACGGCATCGCCGACTTTGATCTTGGCGGCACCACTTTCCGCAAGCAAATCCAGCGTCGCTATCCTGAACTCAACTGGAAAGGCGTGCACCACGCCGGCAACAGCTCGGGCGTGGTCGATGGCGCCGGTGCCGTATTGCTGACCAGCAAGGAATATGCCGACAAGCATGGCCTGAAGCCCCGTGGTCGTGTTGTGTGCTACATCAATCAGGGCGATGACCCCACGCTGATGCTCAACGCGCCGGTGCCTGCCGCTAAGAAGGCCCTCGCCAAGGCGGGCCTCAAAGTCGAAGACATTGACGTCTGGGAAATCAACGAAGCTTTCGCCGTCGTTGCTGAAAAGTTCATCCGTGATCTCGATCTGGACCGCACCAAGGTCAACATCAATGGCGGCGCCATGGCGCTGGGCCATCCGATTGGGGCCACGGGCTCAATGCTGATCGGCACCGCGCTTGATGAACTGGAACGCTCGGGCGGACGTTATGGCCTTATCACCATGTGCGCCGCAGGCGGTATGGCTCCTGCGATCATCATCGAACGCATTTGAGCCAGAGCTATCGCGCCGCCGTCTGCGCGGCATTAGAGGGCCCCGGCTCTCTTGAAATCCGCACGCTTCCCTGCCCGCCTCTGGCGGCAGGTGAGGTGCGGATTGCCGTAAAAGCGGCGGGCGCGAACTTCCCCGACTTATTGATGACACGGGGCGGATATCAACTCCGCCCCGATCTGCCCTTCGTGCCCGGCATGGAAGCAGCAGGCGACATCATTGAGGTCGGCTCCGACGTCACCGGCTTCAAACCCGGCGACCGCGTCATGGCGCAGCTCCGTCTCGGCGGATTTGCCGAACAGGCTGTGATGCCTGCCACACAGATTTTTCCCCTGCCTGATGCGCTGACTTATGAAGAAGGTGCGGCTTGGTATGTGGCAGCGACCACAGCGTGGCATGCCCTTCATGATAAGGCGAAGATCCAGCCGGGAGAAACGCTGCTGGTGCTCGGCGCGAGCGGCGGTGTCGGGATGGCAGCCGTGCAGCTTGGCAAGCATATGGCCGCCAATGTCATTGGATTGGCCTCAAGCGACGTCAAGCTCTCTGCCATCCTTGCAGCTGGCGCTGACCATGCCTTCCTCAACGACACAGCTGATTTGCCCGATATTGTGAAGGCCGCAACGGGCGGCAAAGGCGTAGATGTCGTCTATGATCCTGTCGGTGGCCCGCTTGCCATCACAGCAACACGCACCTTTGGCTGGGGTGGCCGCTACCTCATCGTCGGCTTTGCCAGCGGTGAAATCCCCAAATTTCCGGCCAATCATGTCCTGATCAAAGGCTATACCGTGATGGGTCTGCGCGCTGGGGAAGCCACGCGGCGCAATCCCGAACTGGGAAAGAGGACGCGGGTGGCTTTGATCGAATTGGCCAATCAAGGGGTCATGCGCCCCGCCATTTCACACCGCTTCTCCCTTGATCAGGCAGGCGATGCGCTGAAAGCCCTAGAAAGTCGGGACGTCATCGGCCGGGCAGTGGTGATGCCGTGACCAACACACACGCATTCAAAATCTTCACGGCGGACCAATGGCAGCAATTTGAAGCAGATGGTCATTTTGCCGGGGCCCCTGTTGATCTGGCCGACGGCTATATTCACATGTCGACAGCGGACCAGTTGGACGGCACGCTGGAAAAGCATTTCGCGGGGCAGCAAGGCCTGGTGATCGCGGAAATCGATCTATCCGGCTTTGGAGATGACCTCCGCTGGGAAGTGTCGCGC
>JBBATT010000194.1:0-4988 GCA_040398605.1 Chakrabartia sp. | reverse complement strand
TATAGTTCAGGTGGCAGTGACTATCGACAAACATCAGGCGTCTTCTGCAGGCAGTTCCAGCCGCGGGAACAGCGGCGCTGGGGCTGGCAACGTAAAGCCGGACGCGCACAGACGGTCATACCAGTCTGTATCGGCAAAAGCCGCGTAGTCGCGATCGCCTGCGGGAATGCCGAGTTGATCGAGCATCTTGCCTGTGGATGACGGAATGATGGGCTGGACGGCCAGTGTCAGGTCGCGGATGCAGACGATCAAAGTAGCCAGTACAGCCTTCATTCTCTCCGGGTCTGTCTTACGCAGAGCCCAAGGTGCCTGTGCATCGATGTACTGATTACAAGCGAAGACAGCCCGCATCCAAGCATCAAGCCCTTGAGAGAACGCCAACGCTGCAAACTCACGAGGGACTTCGTTAGCGCACGCATCGTGCACAAGCCCCAATAGCTGGGCATCTTCAGCAGTTTCTTTGCCGCGATACGGAAGTTCACCATCAAGATTCTTGAAAATAAACGACAATGTCCGCTGCGCGAGATTGCCGTAGCTGTTCGCCAGCTCAGCATTCACCCGCGTGACAATCGCGTCTGCACTGTAACTGCCGTCTTGGCCGAAACTTACTTCGCGCATCAGGAAATAGCGCAGCGCATCCACGCCGAACAGCTTGGCGAGGTCCATTGGATCAACCACATTGCCAAGCGACTTGGACATTTTCTCGCCCCGGCTTAGCAAAAAGCCGTGGCCGAACACCTGCTTGGGCAAAGGCAATTTGGCGGACATCAGGAAGGCCGGCCAATAGACGGTATGAAAACGGACAATGTCTTTGCCGATAATGTGCAGATCCGCAGGCCAGAACCGCGCAAAATCGCCATCTTTGTCCGGATAGCCGACGCCCGTCATATAAGTGGTGAGCGCATCGACCCAAACATACATGACATGGCCGGGTGATCCGGGAACCTGCACGCCCCAATCGAAGCTGGTGCGTGACACGCTGAGATCTTTCAGACCACCCTCAACGAAGCGGAGCACCTCGTTTCGGCGGCTGTCCGGGCGGATAAAGTCCGGATTGTCGCGGTAAAGCGCGAGCAGATCGTCCTGATATTTGGACAAGCGGAAGAACCAGGTCTCTTCCTTTGTCCATTCCACAGGTGTGCCTTGAGGGGAGAGCTTTTCGCCCCCTTCCCCCTCAATCAGCTCACTCTCGTCGTAAAAGGCCTCATCGCGGACGGAATACCAGCCTTCATACCGGTCAAGGTAGAGGTCATCATTGGCGGCCATCGCTTCCCACAGGGCCTGGCTGGCCCGCTTATGGTCAGGCTCTGTCGTGCGACAAAAACGATCATAGGAGATATGCAGTGTGTTACACATCTCTTTGAAATATGATGACATTTCATCTGCAAATTCGAGTGTGTCGCGCCCCAGCGCGCGCGCTGTCTGCACCATTTTCAGGCCGTGTTCGTCGGTCCCGGTGATGAGCCGGACGTCGCGGCCCATAAGCCGCTGGAACCGGGCAATCGCGTCGGTAGCGATGGCCTCATAAGCGTGGCCGATATGTGGACGCCCATTGGGGTAAGCAATGGCGGTGGTGATATAAAAGGGTGTGCCTGACATGCTTCAGGCTTTAGCGGATGATCCCGCCGGGGCAAGCGCTGCGACGTGTCCCGCCATAGAGAAGACAACGTTCTGCACGTCGAGTGATCCTGCAACGGCATGTGCGGCAAGGCTGCGCGCCGCTTCCCACTGCTTTAGAGCGTGGCCCAAGGCGTCGCCCGAGCGTCGGCGCGCTTCGGCGGCCAGAAAGGCAGGCGTGCGTTGAAGGAACACTTCATAGCGCGCCTGTGCCGCTTTGCCCGACAATTGCTGACTAAGCGAGAGCCGCCGGGCATTATCAGGATCGCCATAAGTGACGAGGTCCTTGAGCGCTGCGTCAATGGCCGCAATGTCCAGCCCGGCATAGTGCATCGCCCGGCCCGGAGATCCGTCTCCTGCTGCCACAAGTGCTGCGAGTTCAGTCGGATCAGCGTCTGGAAGTTGCGCGCGCAACACTGACGTCATGGCGGCGTTGTCCAAGGGCGCAAAGCGCAGGACGCGGCACCGGGATCGGATCGTGGGCAGCAACCGCCCGGGGCTGTGCGAGACCAATAGGAAGATGGTGCCCTGTGGGGGCTCTTCGAGCCGCTTAAGCAAGGCATTGGCGGAGGAGACTTCAAAGGTTTCCGCCTCGTCGATCACAATCACCCGTCGCGATGACATAGACGGCACGGTCGCGAATAACGGATTGAGGGCGCGGACCTGCCCGACCTTGATGCTGCGTGCCCGTTCTTCGCCTTCGGGCCATTCCAGCCTAGGTTTGGCTGCAACCTTGTCGTCCTTTGGCAGTCGGTCGATCAAGGCGAAGTCGGGATGGCTCCAAGCGTCGAGCAGCTTGGCTGCAGGATGCTGAAAAGGCACATCAATGCCCGGTGTCGCTGGATCGAGGCCCATGCCTTCGGCCAACATCCGCCTTGCAAACTGCATCGCAGACGTGAATTTGCCGACACCTTGAGGTCCGGTCAGCAGCCAAGCATGGTGCAGACGTTCCCCATGGAGCGCCGCCCGAAAGGCCGCGATTGTGGCGTCATGTCCGAGGATGGCGCTCAAAAGAGGTCCGCCAATGCGTCGAGGATTCGCGCGGTCACGGCCTCCGGTGTGCCGTTGGCGTCTACGATGCGGAAGCGCTCCGGCTCTTTGGCGGCCAGATCACGAAAACGTGCAGCGACGCGGTTATAATAGTCGGCGCCCTTTGCCCCCATCCGGTCAGCCTCCGCTGAGCGGGCGGCGGCGCGGCGTGCGCCTTCCTCCACAGGTAAATCGAGAACGATGGTCCTGTCCGGTAAAAGACCGCCAGAGCCAACGCGGTGCAGATCAAGGATATCCGCGTCCGACACGCCCCCAGCGCCGCCCTGATACGCGCGCGTGGAATCAACAAAGCGGTCGCAGACGACCCATTTGCCTGCTTCCACCGACGGGCGGATCAACTTGGCAACATGGTCGGCGCGCGCGGCGGCAAAAAGCAACGCCTCTGTGGCGTCATTCCATCTGTCTTGCCCGCCCGACATCAAGAGGCCACGAATGGCTTCTGCGCCCTCAGTCCCTCCCGGTTCGCGCGTGGTGACAAACTCGATACCACGCTCGCTCAGCGCTTCTGCCAGACGACGGATCTGGGTGGATTTGCCCACCCCTTCCCCGCCTTCCAGCGTGATGAAGCGCCCCGCCAAGATCAAAGCCCGAAGAAGGACAAGATGCCCAGCCAGATGCGGCGGAAGAAGCCTGCTTCCTCCACATCAGCCCCAGCGACAAGCGGAACAACGGCAGGTGGCGTATCGGCCGTTGTGACAATCAGATCCGCGATATGGTCGCCCGCCTTGATCGGCGCTGCGATTGGCCCTTCATAGCGCACCTTCATCGTCATGGCCGGCTTCCCGCTTCCGGCAGGCACTGAGATCGTGATGTTCTGCGGCGCGACGAGCGTGACTTCGGACTCACTGCCGTTCTTCACTTCAGCTTTGTCGACGGCGGCGCCTTTGGCAAAGAGCGGCTGTGTGCTCCACGCCTTAAAGCCCCAATCCATCAGCTTGACCGATTCAGCGATGCGGCCATTGAAGCTATCGATCCCCGCCACAACCATCACGAGGCGGCGACCACTTTGTTCGGCAGAACCGGTGAAGCCATAGCCAGCTTCGTCAGTGTGGCCCGTCTTTAAGCCATCGGCGCCGGCGATCCTACCGAGAATGGGGTTGCGGTTTGCCTGAACGATGTTCTCGCCCTTGCCCATCGTCTTGCCCCAGCTGAATTCCTTCTGCTGGTAGAATTTACGATAGAGATCGGGGTAGTCGCGGATCGTCGAGACGGCGAGTTTGGCCAAATCGCGCGCGGTCACCTGTGTGCGGCCCTCATCTGGCCAGCCATTGGATGTGCCGAAGCTGCTGTTCGTCATGCCCATGCGCTTGGCTTCGGCGTTCATGCGGGCAACAAAGGCTTCCTCGGTTCCCGCAATGCCTTCTGCCAACACCACACAGGCATCATTACCGGACAGTGTCACAATGCCATGGAGCAGGTTTTCCACGCTCACTTGCTCACCCGGAGACAGGAACATGGTCGAACCGGCAGCAGGACCGTGCCATTTGGCCCAGGTTTCGGGCTTTACGGTGAATTTCTGGTCGAGCTTGAGCTGCCCTTTCTTGATCATGTCGAACACGACGTGCGTCGTCATCATCTTCGCCATAGAGGCAGGCGGCATCTTCCGGTCCGCGTCCTTGGCATAGAGTACAGCGCCGGATGAGAGATCAATGAGATAGGCAACCGGTGCAGTTGTCTCAAAAGGAGGAGCAGCCGCAAAGACTGGCAACGCCGTCGCCGACATTAAGGCAACGGCGTAAATGGCTGGTTTCATGAATTTTTCCCGAATGTGCGACTCAGCGCGTGATTCGAGCGTCTCGATAGCCTTTTGCGGCAAGAGGTCCAAGCGCGGCGCGCGCGGCTGCTTCACTTGGATAAGGGCCTTTGCGCACGCGGAACAGATTTCCGGCGGGCTGGATGCCGCCACCAATCTGTTTGGCAACCTGTTGGGCCTTCCAGCGCGAAGAAAGGGCGGCCACCTGCACATAATAGCCTTCTGAAACATAAGTAGGCTGTGGTTCGGGTGCCGGTCGCTGCCAGCGCGGCGCAGGAGTAGCGCGCCGTTGCCCGGCCTGTTCTAAAACAAAACCGTCATCGGAAGGACCTGCTTGTGGCCCTGCGGCATCATCATCGCCAGTGACGACCCAATGCGGGCCAGAGGCCGTGCGCGGGCCCGCTCCTGTCGGGGCGGGAGCAACCGGCGTCTTCGCCCGCGGCCGTGGTGCGGGCTGGACTTCCGTCGCCGCGCGACTGGCCGTTTTGACGGCCGCTAACGCGCCTGCCTTTTTGCGCAGAACGACCAGCAGCGATTCCGGTGTGTCCATCCGGTCACCGGCCACCTG
>JBBATT010000193.1:0-4988 GCA_040398605.1 Chakrabartia sp. | reverse complement strand
CGGGGTCGACTACCGGGCCGGGAACCTTCAGCTGGGCGCTGAGATCTACGACAGCCGGGCTTATGGCGGGAATGCGGGCACACCCATTTCGACGAATGAGGTCAACACGCTTGAGCCGGTGCAGGCCTATATCGCTTATGAAGTGCCCGGCGCTTTTGGCGCGCAGACGAAGCTTGCCCTTCAGGCGGGCCGGTTCATGCTCAATCTGGGGTCGCGTCGCCTGGTTGCGGCAGACGATTACCGCAACACGACCAGCGGATATACCGGGCTGCGGGCGGATCTAAGCTTTCCGCATAAGCTGACAGCGACGCTTATTTACACCATGCCTCAATTGCGCCTGCCCGATGCGCGGGCCGACCTGTCCCGAAACAAGGTGCAACTGGACCGGGAAAGTGGGGGCCTTGTCCTGTGGGGCGGCATCCTGACCAAGAAGCTTAATGCCAGCGCCGGTGCGCTCGAGTTCACCTATTTGCATATGGGGGAACGGGATTCGGTAAAGCGGGCGACGCGTGACCGGTCGCTCGACACGTTCGGTGCGCGGCTGGTTCGGGAACCGGCATCGGGGCGCTGGGACTTTGAGAGCGAGGTTGCCGTCCAGTCGGGCAGCATCAGCGCATCGTTTGCGTCGGCTGCCCCGAAACTCAAAGTGTCCAGTTGGTTTGCGCATGCCGAAGCTGGGTTCACAGCAAGGCACCCTTGGTCGCCCCATGTTTCTCTTGAATTCGATTATGCCAGCGGGGATGGCGGCGGACCGGGATATGGCCGTTTTGATACGCTTCTTGGGATGCGCCGCGCAGACTTTGCACCCTCTGGCCTCTACAATGCTGTGGCGCGCACCAACATCATTTCCCCCGCGCTGCGTGCCGAAGTCGTGCCATCCAAACGGCTCGATGCCTTTGCGGCCTATCGACCGATGTGGCTCGCCTCAGCTAAGGACAGCTTCTCGACGACAGGCGTGCGCGATGCCTCTGGTCGGTCAGGGCGGTTCGCCGGGCATCAATTGGAAGCGCGGGCCCGTTACTGGCTCGTGCCCAAGCGGCTCCGGCTGGAATGGGACGGGGTGGTCATGGTGAAGGGACGGTTTCTGGAAGACGCACCCAATGCGCCTGCCAGTGGCACCACGGTCTATAACGCGTTCAATGCGACGGTGAGCTTTTGAAGCTTTGACCAACGGGCGGGTAGCACCTCAGCCAGGGCCCAGTGACATCCGCTTTCGCTCAGCGGAGTGTCACTTTTTCAAGAATGGGGCTGTCTGACGGAAGCCCGAGCAGCAATGGCGGAGACGGCGAGATTCGAACTCGCGGTAGCGGTTACCCGCTACGACGGTTTAGCAAACCGTTGGTTTCAGCCACTCACCCACGTCTCCCGATGCGCTTGGCTGGGGGGGCTATAGCGAGGGCTTTTGCAGGACACAATGCCCCAGCGCTGCGGAATTTTGATTCAAACCGGCGCAAATTAGACTCACCTCGTCGCTCTTGGCTTGCGGGCGCACGGGGAGGCGATTCTAGCTTGTCGGATTGAGGCTTGGGAGTTTGGCATGATTGGGCAATGGGTGCGTCGTTTTGCATTTGGTATAGCTGCGGCTTTGGTCGTGGCAGGACCGGCAGGGGCGCAGGTCAAGCAGGTTGACCCCAGCGCGCCCTATGAAGTGCCCGCAGCGCCCTCTGCCTCCGCGCCCAAAGGGGATGCGGCCATTCAGACAGATGTGACGCAGTCAGACCTCGCCGGGCCGCAGGATGTTGCAGGCGCGTCTGTTGCATCCGGCGCAGAGACGGCGTCGGCCGCCATGCCGGCCAAGACCTATAAGAAGGATGATCTGATCGGCGCGGCAGAAGGCGTCTTTGGCAAAGGCGCGAAGGGCCTTGCCGAAATTCTGGAGAAGATTTTGAAGGACCAAGGGGAACCCAACGCCTATATTGCCGGGCGCGAAGCCTCTGGCGCGATTGGGGTTGGTTTTCGCTATGGGTCGGGCACGATGATGCACACGGTTGAAGGGGAGCGTCCCGTTTACTGGACCGGACCGTCGCTTGGCTTTGATCTGGGCGGCGATGCCGCGAAGACCTTCGTGCTCGTCTACAATCTTTATGACAGTCAGGATCTTTACCGCCGCTATCCGCAGGTGGAGGGGCGCGCTTATTTCGTCGGTGGTCTTTCGGCCACATATTTGCGGCGGGGTGACGTTGTTATCATCCCCATCAGATTAGGTGTCGGCGTCCGGCTGGGGGCCAATATCGGTTATATGAAGTTTAGCGAAAAATCCCGCTGGCTGCCCTTTTAAGGGGCGCGATAGGGGGAAGCGATCAACGACAAGAAGGTTTTCGGGTCGCACCAAACTTCAAGGGCCGCAGCGCAAGTTGCGGCCCTTTTTATGCCAGACGCATTCTAAGTCAGTCGAAGAGGCGCCAGGACAGGGTTTCGCCTGCATGGAACGGCACCAAGGCCGATCCTGCCGCTGATATGCTGTCCGGCACTTGGGCGGGCGCGCGCTCCAGCATGATGGTGCCGTTGTTGACAGGCAGGCGGTAGAAAGCGGGGCCGTTCAGCGAGGCGAATGCCTCCAACTGGTCAAGCGCGCCTTCCTCATCAAACACTTGCGCATAGCTCTCTATCGCGAAGGGCGCGTTGAAAATGCCGGCGCAGCCGCAGGATGTTTCCTTGGTTTCAATGGCGTGGGGGGCGGTATCGGTGCCGAGGAAGAATTTGGGCGAGCCGGATGTCGCCGCCTTGCGCAAAGCGAGGCGATGCTCCTCCCGCTTCACGATCGGCAGGCAATAGAGATGCGGGCGGATGCCGCCGACCAGCATCGCGTTGCGGCTTATGTGCAGGTGCTGTGGCGTGATGGTGGCCGTGACATTGGGGCCAGCGCTTTCCACGAACTGCGCTGCATCCTTGGTCGTGATATGTTCAAACACGATACGCAGCTCTGGCAAGTCGCGCACCAGCTTCGTCATGGTCCGCTCGATAAACACCGCTTCACGGTCGAACACGTCGACGTCATGGTCCGTGACTTCACCGTGGATGAGGAAGGGCATGCCGATTTTCTGCATCCGCTCCAACACGCGCGTCACATTGGCAATA
This sequence comes from Chakrabartia sp., assembly GCA_040398605.1. Lineage (GTDB taxonomy): Bacteria > Pseudomonadota > Alphaproteobacteria > Sphingomonadales > Sphingomonadaceae > Aquisediminimonas. The sequence continues at coordinate 1,910 of JBBATT010000193.1, read as the reverse complement.
TCGGTCACGCCGTGCGCGGAATTGGTGGTGGCATTTGCGGGGTAGAGTTTCACCGCAGTGAAGGCGCCGCTTTCAAATCCGCGCTCAATTTCGTCGGGGTCGGCAGAATCGGTCAGGTAGCAGGTGATGAGCGGTTCAAAATCGCTTTCGGCCGGGAGCGCCGCCATGATGCGCGCTTTATAGGCGACGGCCTGTTCCGGAGTGGTGACCGGCGGCTTCAAATTGGGCATCACGATGGCGCGGCGGAACTGGCGTGCTGTGAACGGGACGACGGCGGCCATCATCTCATCATCGCGCAGATGGACATGCCAGTCATCAGGGCGGCGGATGGTGATGCGGTCGGTCATTTCGGCTCCGGCTTGGGTTTCTGGTCGGGACATCCTAGATGGGGCGCATGGCAAACACGACTCTGGGCGACCGCGCCGTCATCCGAATGTCCGGTGAGGATGTTCGCGGATTTTTGCAAGGTCTTGTGACGAACGATGTGCTGGGCGCGCTCCCGGTCTGGGCTGGACTTCTGACTCCACAGGGCAAGGCGCTGTTCGATTTCATCCTATGGGCAGACGGGGACGATTTTCTGATCGACTGTGAAGCCGATCAGGCCGACGCGCTGGCCAAGCGGCTGACCATGTATCGTTTGCGCCGCCCGATCACGATTGCGCGGGATGCTGCGCTGGCCGTCCATTGGGCCAAAGAGGGTGGGGACGGAGTGCCCGACCCCCGCCTGCCAGAATTGGGCCGCCGCTGGATTGCGCCGTCAGATGGGGAGGCTGCTGGATATCACGCCCACCGCCTGTCGCTTGGTGTGCCGGAGGGAATAGCGGAACTCGGGCAGGACAAGACGCTCTGGCTGGAGACCAATGCGGTTGAACTCAACGGCGTCAGCTTCACCAAGGGCTGCTATGTCGGGCAGGAGAATACAGCGCGGATGAACTATCGTCAGAAGGTCAACCGGCGGCTGTTCGTGTTGCCGGATGGCACCGTCGAGCGTCGGCCTGTGTCGGACCCGGGCGATGCGCTGATCCCCGATTGGCTGGCTCCTGCACTGTTGGTCGATTGATCGAGGTCCCGAGAAGCGCCTCTCTTGCTTCCCCTAAAGCCCCCATGCGATAGCGGCGTTCAAGGCACCGCATAGCGGGCCATGGGGGGGTGAATGGCGGACCTGATTAGAGCCTGGCTGGGGCTTGATCCTGCGACTTTTGCGGCATTGTGTGGCATCGTGCTCGGCGCAGGGGCCGTGCGTGGATTGACGGGCTTTGGCTTTGCGATTCTTGCCGTCCCGTTGATGGGGCTCGTCATTCCGCCAACCGAGGCGGTGCTGCTTGCCATCATTCTGCAGATGCTCATCGGGCCCTTTGGAGTCAGCGGGGCCATCGCGCATATCGACCGGCGGCTTGTTTCGGGCGTTGCCCTTGGCGCGGCCCTCGGCACGCCTGCGGGGCTGCTGGTTCTCTCTGCCACAGCGCCGGACACGGCCCGCCTGATGATCGCGGCGATCGCCATCGGCTGTTTTAGCATTTTCCTTATAAAGCGCGCACCTTTGCCCAACCGGGCGCCTGCGCATATCGCGGCGACGGGGCTCGCGGCCGGCGTGCTCAACGGCTTTGCGGCGATGCCGGGGCCGCCTGTCGTCCTCTACTTTGTCCGCAGCGGGGTCACGCCGATGGCGGCGCGCGGATCGATGATTCTCGTCTTCTTTGCAGCCGCCACGGCGGGCACGCTGACGGCTTGGCTGCGGGGTCTGCTCGACGGGCATCTGGCGTTGCTCTCCGCTTCGGTTTTTCCGCTCATGCTGGCCGGAAACCATGTCGGGTCGAAGTTCTTCGGCACGGTGCCGGAACGGACGTGGCGCACAGCCGTGGTCATTCTTTTGGTTGTCTCGGCACTTGGCGCGCTGTTCAAGCTCTGGC
>JBBATT010000192.1:0-5019 GCA_040398605.1 Chakrabartia sp. | reverse complement strand
CATACGACCACATAGTGAGAAAGCAGGACGGTGGGAATGGTTCTGATGACAACTGCCAGATCACCCATCCTTATTGCAATAGTAGTATCAAGAACTGAGGACTCAGGCCCTCATCACATTCCGAAACACCTCTCCACCGAACTCCCCTTGCCTGACGCCGCATTTTCCCCAATAAATGGGCTTCGGGGTCGTAGATGTGGGGGCAAGGCAATTGCCCCGCCCCCTTCGTCCGACGCAAGTAGAGCCTACTTCGCCGCCGGAACCCCCGGCTGCACCTTCTTCGCGACATATTCCACGAAATCCTTGGAATAGGCGTCGCGCAGTTCGGCCTTGGCGGCGTCCACCATCTCAGGCGTTTTGGGCGGGAAGTTTTCCAGCGGGTTCTTCACCTGACCGGTTGCGGTCTTGGTCGCCTTGGGCTTGTCGCCGAATTCGCGGTAGATCCAGCCGGTGAACAGGTTTGATCCGTACATCATCGCCTTGTGGTAGAAGATGTGCGTGGTCACGAGTTCCGCATAGCAGGGGTGTTTTGAGTCCGTCAGGCGCTCTCCCGCTTTGATCTTGGCGTTCATCGCCTTGACCTTGGCCTTCAGCTCCGGATTGGTTTTCAGATCTTCGTTGAACGGCGTCGGCGCCTCCAAGATGATCTTGTAATCCTGCAGCTGGAGCGTCTTCTGAATGCCAAGCTTGTTGAGCTCCTCCATCTGGACATCCGGCCCGAGATATTCGCGCATCAGATCCTTCGTCGTTTTCACGCGGCCATCATGCGCGGCCATATCGGCCACAGCACCGACGATGCCAAAGCCGGACAGCAGCCCCATTTGGATGCCGATATAGTTTTCCGTCGGCCACACGTGCAGTTCACACTTGGCGGTGTCCTCTGTCGGCGCTGAGGCAACAGGGGCAGGCGCTGTTGCCTCCTGCGCGAGAACAGATGTGCTGGAAAGCAGGGCGGCAGATGCTGCCGCTGCTTTGAAGTATTTATCCACGTTGCGAACCCTTTTCCTGATTTTTTGTTGCAATTGAGGTGTATCGGGAACGCATTGGTTTGCCAATAATCTGCGCAGGCCTGTCTAAAGGTTTTAAGGCTTGCCCCCGCCATTAGGCGCTGCCACGAAGGGCGCGCACAAAATAGGAGAGACGACACCATGGGGGCCATGATCATTTTTATCCGTGAACGTATCCGTGATGCGAACGCGTTTGAAACTTACGGAAAAAAGGCAGGGCCGACGCTCGCCGGTCATCCCGGAACGCCGCGCGCTTTTTATGGGGCATGCGAAACACTGGAAGGCGCGCCTGTTGAAGGTGTTGTCGTCATCGAATTTCCCGACATGGCCGCCGCGCGTGCCTGGTATGACAGCCCGGCCTATGTCGAGGCGCGCCAGCACAGGCACCTTGGGTCCGACTATCGCGTGGTGATCACCGAAACGCTCTGATCCTGCCGGCTTCGGGGGCTAAGATATATTGGGCGGCAGCAATGAGGGGGATTTGTTAACCTTGCCCCGTCATTCTGTCGCCCATGTTCGGACCCCGCATCACAACCGTTTTTGCCAGCCGCTGGCGCGCCATTTGGTTTGCCGCGTCGATTCTGCTGTTCGCCTATATGTCTGTGCCGGCGGCAGATGATGCAGCGGCAAGTTCTAACAGCGAAGCATCGACCGCAGATCGGGGCTCTGACGGGCTGACAGCGGAAGAGCGCGACCGCGCGCAAAAGGCCATCGCCGCATTTGAGCGGGCGGGCAGCCGTTAAGGCGCGCCCTGAGGGCTTCTCTCGGAGAGCCTAAGTCAGTTCGCGGATGCGCTTGGCGATAAGCTGGAAATCACTGTCCAATTGATCGGCGATTGAGCCAGTCTCCATCGCCGCGAGCGCCACGATCTGGGGCATGGAGAGGCTGAGGGTGAGATTGCCACCATCACGGCCATCAGGCAGCTTGAGGCCCTTTACAGGCGGACCAAGTCGCACCGGGTGCGATCCCCGGAGTTTGGCGTTGATGAGTTGCAAATGCAGGCCGCGCGCCGCCAGATGGTCTTCTGCAAGCCGCCGTCTGCTTGTGTCCATCATGACCGATGTCTGGACTTCCAGAGGGCGGGGCTGGTCTTCATGAGTGTATTTTGAATGGGCGACCGAAACGGGGCCAAAGTCCATTTCGCGCATCAGCCGTTTCGCGGCGGCATCGAACTGGTGCACAACCCGCCGGAGGTCGCCGGGGGCAAGCGTGGTGTAAAGCTCAAGCTCATAGATTGCGGCACTCAACCGCGTGAGCAAGCCGAGATTGGCGAGATCAGGCAGCCGCTCCACGCCCGGCCATGAGGCGGGCCACTCATGCTTTGAAAAGATCTTGGCAAAGCTGGCGGGAAGGGCGGTGATCCCGTTCCGCGCTGCTGCGGGGACAAGCGCAAAGGCGCTGGAGGGCGGCCCGCCCAGAAATTTGGAGCCGGACAGCAGAACGGCTGCCCCACGGGAGAGATAGGCTGCAATATTGTCGCGGCCGATCCGTCCCTGTGTTGCATCGACGACGAGCACCATTGCCGGACCAAAGCGCCTCCGGAGCGCATCCAGATGCGGAATGGAAAGCGCAACGAGCCCGCTCAGGCTGCCATGCACGATACGGACAATCGGTTGGCGGCCGTCACGCAGTGCCAGTTCCACCGCAGAGGCGATGGACAGCATGATATCTTCAGAAGGAATGGGATCACCAGCTGCGTCCCTCAGCGGTAGGGGGAGGAGCTGGATTTGAGCTGCGAGCTCGAGATCGGCAGGCTCCCCCTTTGTAACAGGTAGCCCTGCCGCCGCTTGGGCGCAACCTGTGTCAGCTTCCTCCAGACCCAGCACAATGTTGGTCAGGCCAGCGCTGGTGTCACGGCCCCCGAGGGCCAGAGCGACATGTTCCAGCTCCACGCAAGAGGCCGCAAAAACGATGTCCACCGAATGCGGCAGATTATAGCTTGCCCTCAAACGCAGCCGCAGCTTTTCCAGCTGGGTGCCATAGTCTTGGCCGGCGATGTCATAAGGTGCATCCAAGTCTGCCAAGAGCCGCTGGACAGCAGCGAAGGCGCCCGGCGAAATGCTGTTTGCAAAGGCAGATGCATAAGACGGGTCGGGCGTCGGCTTTGCAGAGACGTGGAATGCATTCAGCCCCGATGTCTCATCGGGCCGGATCGAGCTTCCGCCGCCCTGTGTCAGAAAATGTGTTGCTGCATAAGTGAGCGAAGACCCTTCAGACAGGAAGGGCAGCGTTGCGGAAAGGGTGCTCGAACTGGCCATAAAATCGGCCTTTAAGAATATTTAGTGACATTCTCAGGTCAGTTATGTGACAGTTTTATGCCTGCGATCCGGTCAGCCTCTCTGGGGTGCGGAGTCCGATTTTTTTGGGGGGCATGGGCCTAATTGGGCCACTCCCGATGAACATCGACAATCGCAAGGATCGTTATGTCCTCTCCCAGCCGATCGTAGATCAGCTTATATTTGGGGTGCACAACCAATTCACGCGTGTCCAGCCGGGCGCCGAGGGTTGAGCCAGCGCCAAGCTCCGCCAGGGTATCGACGCCTTCCTCAAACAGCATATCCAGGGCGTCTGCCGCAAAGATGCTGTCCTTTGCCGTGAACGCGAAAATGGCAATGCGGTCGGCTTCAGCGGAAACGGTCCAACGGACGTTCATATCGCAGCCGCCCTTGCAGCAGCCCGATATCGGGCGAAGCGGGTTTTCATATCATTATGATCATAGATCCGACCGGCCGCCACATCGGCGCGCGCGCGCCGCAGCTTGGCCGGAAGCCAGCCTGCGGCCACGGCCACGGCGTCTTGTTCCGCGATGAACTGACGCATTGCGGCTCGCAGAATTTGCGCCGCCGGACGGTCGGCAGCCTTTGCAGACTCCACAAAGGCCCGCTTGAGATCGTCATCAACGCGGAAGGTGAAGGTGGCGTCACTCATGAAATGTAATGCCTATAGAGTTTTAAAGAACATACTTTGTAACACATTAGTTGATAAATGTGAAGATTTTTCGGTATTTTTCTGTCATAAATGGTGAATGGCGTCCCTGAATGTTGCATTTCGCCGAAATTAGGTCAGCTTCGTGACATTGAAGAACAAACGAAGTGGAGAATGTCATGTCGGTCTATCGTTTCCTGCTGCCGCTGGTCGCTGTATGTGGATCTGCCATGGCGGCTCAGCCCGCAGCGTCAGTTTCCAGTGATGCTTTGGCCAACGGCCAGTATCGCCAAGCGGTCGCCGAGCTCCGTCAGGGCAGTCTGGATCAGGTCAATGATCCGGCACGTCTGATCAACCTTGGCACAGCCTATGCGCGCCTCGGTGACTTTGCGAATGCCTCTGATGCCTTCCGCCGCGCCATGTATAGCGACGTCCGCTATGATCTTGAGCTGGCCGATGGCAGCGTCGTCGATTCCCGCTATGCCGCCCGCCTTGCGCTGGCCAAGCTGGCGAAGGACTCCCGCAAGCAGACAGCCGCCCGCTAATAGGGTTTGCCGCCCGCAGGCGGCGCCCTTAGCCGGGGATCACACCTGTCAACTTGTGCCCGACGGGTGTCTCTGCAAATCCAAGCGTCTTCAGCGCGCCCTTATCGAGGGTGTCGCTGGGGCGCAGGATCATGATGAAGCGCTGCGGGCCGGTGTCCGGAAACTCAAGGGTAAGGGTGCCCTTCGCCTCGGGATCGCTCAGCCGGAACGATAGCTGGCCGTTCGCACACACTGCTGCCCCCGACATTTGTGGCCCGACCGCGCGGGTCAATAGGCCATCGGTAAGATACACAGTCATCTGGCCGCTGGCTTCGGTGCAGCGGCCATTTTTGTAGCGCAGGCTCACACCCGATAGCTGCGCTGTCTCAACACCGACGGCGCGCATGTCGCGGCCCAGCACAAGCCGCGCATCGACATTGCGGACGCCTTGGCCCGCTAGCCCTGCATAGCCTTCGCCCGACATCCCCTCGCCCGAAAGCGCGGAAACCCGGAAACGGGCCGTGCCGGTCAGGAGATCAAGGGGGGCAACCCGCACCTGAAGA
>JBBATT010000191.1:0-5020 GCA_040398605.1 Chakrabartia sp. | reverse complement strand
CGGCGTCTTTCACCGTCACGGCGCGTATTTCTTCCCATTCAACGATCAGCTTGCGATGCGTAAAGCGCCATTGGCCACCTTCCCGCCGCCATTGGTCAAGATAGCGGATCGTCCAGACGAGAACGCTGTCCGCATCCTTCAGCAGATGATCTGCGGTGCAGTAGGTTTCGCCCGTAGCCTCGTCGCCAGTGACGGTTGCCACCTGATTGTGGACGCGGTGGATCGTCACGCGGAACATCTGGCCTAGCGCATCAATCGAGCCGAGATTGGCAGCCTGACCCTCCATGGTGAAGCCAGGGCCTTCAATCACGCAATCATCAGCCAGCACCGCTTCCCAGAGCGACTTGTCCTTTCGGTCAGCCCCCTGCGCATAGAGGTCCGCCGTGCGGCGAAGCGCGGCGAGGTCAACAAGATCGGCTGCTGTCATGCTCATCGCCCCGGTATCTTCAATCCATTGCCCGAAACCATCGGGACAACAGTCCATTCCCCCGTGGGCGTCCGCGTCCAGCCGGCCGCAGCCAAGGCCCCGCCGTCCACATGAATGGCCGTTCCCGTCACCCAAGCCGCAAGCGGGCTGGCGAGGTAGAGCGCGGCTCCGGCGCAGTCGTCTGGCGTGCCGAAGCGGCCAAGCGGTATCCACTTGTCCATGTTCGCGCGGTTCTCTGGTGGGATCATGACGTCAAGCGCGACCTGCGGCGTATCCGTCGTCTCCGGCGCGATGTCGTTCACGCGGATGCCCTCGGGCGCGAGTTCCAAGGCAAGGCTTTTGGTGAAGCCTGTTATACCGGCCTTAGCGGCGGCATAGACGCTGCAATAGGGAATGCCGCGATACGCCTCAATCGACGTGACGTTGATGACGCAAGAGCCCGGTGCCGCCGCCCGCAGCATGGGCAGCATCGTGCTGGTCATGCGCAGCAACTGCCCAATGTTGACGTCGAGGATCTCGTCAATCTGATCCCCGCCCAGCATATCGAACGGCAAGGCGTGAACGAAATGGCCGACATTGTTGACCAGCACGTCGAGCTTGCCGGACACGGCCTTCACCTTTTCGACAAGCAAGGCGGGCGTCGCGCGGTCCAGAACATCGCAGACCACGACATGCGCATCAGGGAGTGCCGCCTGCACGTCTGCCGCCCGTTCTGCATCGATCTCCGCAATGATCAGCGTTGCGCCTGCATTGGCAAAGGCTTCGGCAATGCCGCGCCCAATGCCGACACCACCGCCAGTGATGAGGACTGTTTTCCCGCTATAGTCCAATGGGTTTGACGGGAGTGTCATGACGGAATGTAAAGTTGGGCAGATTTGCCGCCGTCAACCGGGAGCGCAACGCCGGTGATGTAGCTTGCCGCGTCGGACAGCATGAAGACGATCGCTTCGGCCAGCTCTTCCGGCTTGCCCCCGCGTCCCATCGGGATGGCGCCCGCCGTCTTGGCAGCAAGTTCCGGGGCCTTGAGCGCAAAGTCAGCGGTGGCCGCCGTATTGACCTGTCCCGGCACGATGGCGTTGACGCGGATGCCCTGCAAGGCACCCTCCATCGCAGCGACCGCCGTAAACTGGATGAGCGCCGCCTTTGAGGCCGAATAGCTCGCATAATTGGCCATGGCGCGGATGCCCGTTGTCGACGAGATGTTGACGATGGAGCCTTTGCCCTGCTTCGCCATCACCGCCATCGCCGCCTTGGTGCCGACGAAGACAGCTTCGGTATTGACGGCAAAGTCCTTGCGCCAATGATCGAGCGTCAGCTTGCTGATCGGCGCGTAATGCACTGACATGGCGTTGTTGACGAGCATGTCGAGCCGCCCATGGCGGGCCGCGACATCGGCGATCAGCGCCTCAAAAGCCGGAAAATCGGTCACATCGAGCTGGACTGCTTCAACCTTGCCGCCCTCAGCCTCAATATGCGCGCTGGCAATATCGAGTTGCTCCTGACGACGTCCGCAAATCACGACCGTTGCCCCACGACGGACAAGCAAAGCCGCTGTGGCCAAGCCAATTCCGTCGCTGCCGCCGGTCACAATCGCGACTTGGCCTGCCAAATCCTGAGTCATTCAAGCACCTCTCACTCCAATTTTCACGCATTTGATGTTTTACCTAGCCTTGTGTCAACATGATGCGTAAATTCTGTGAAACAAAATTACGAAAATAAGGATTCGAGAGGCATGGTTGATCTGACAGGCAAAGTTGCCCTGATTACGGGGGCCGGACAAGGCGTGGGTCAGGGCATCGCGCTCGCCATGTCAGCCGCGGGTGCAAAGGTCGCCGTGACGGGCCGAACCCTCGAAAAACTCGAGAAAACTGTCGCCATGATTGCAGAACGCGGCGGCGAAGCGATTGCCCTACCCTGCAATGTGAAATCGGCGGATGACCTCGCGCGGATCGTTGATGACACTGTCGCGCGCCTCGGCAGCGTCGATATCCTCGTCAACAATGCGCAGGAAGTGCCGATTGGCAATCTGCTTGATGTCAGCGATGACGCCTTCATGGCCGGGTTTGAATCGGGTCCCCTCGCCTCGTTCCGCCTGATGAAGCTGGTGCACCCCCATATGGTGGCACGCGGCGGCGGCACGATCTTCAACCTTGCCTCTTCGGCAGGCATACGTTGGGATATGAGCAGCTATGGCGCTTATGGTGCGGTCAAACAGGCGACGCGCGCCCTTACCCGTGCAGGCGCCGCTGAATGGGGTCGCCAAGGCATCCGTGTTCTCACCATCGCGCCGCATGCGGAATCGCCGGGCCTCAAATGGTGGATTGAAAACAATCCCGAAGAAGCCACGGCGTTCTTCAAGACCATCCCATTGGGCCGGATCGGCAAGCTGGAAGAAGATATCGGCCGCGCCGTCGTCACCCTATGCGGGCCTGACATGGGCTATCTGACGGGCACGACCATTCCGCTCGACGGTGGCCAGGCCAACTTCGACTAAGGCGCATTTCGGGGAGGATCAGCATCTCATGGAAAAAGTCATCTGCGCACTCTGGAAGCCGGAGACCGAGACCCGCGACGCGTTCAACGCCCGCGTCCTGAGCGACTTGCCGGCACAGCTTGAAACCGCAGGCGCGTCCGCCGTGCGGATCAATTTGGAAGATGCTATCACCGACACAGGGGCGGCGCTCCGTCAGACACGCGGCACACCGCAACATCATGCGACCATCCAGTTCTGGATGCCATCGGCCAATGCGATCTTTCGCAGCGATGTTGATGCAATACTGTCGGCCGCAGGGGATAGCTTTGCCGCTTGGCTGGTGCTGGAATCGACTATCCTGCCCAATAAGGAGCATGCACCGGACAAAGGCGCCCGTAATTGGGGCTGGGCGCAGATGGCCTTCCTCACCCGCCCGCTCAGGCTAACCTTCGATCAATGGCTCGCCATCTGGCAGGACCATCATACCCGCGTCGCTATCGAGACGCAGTCCAACTTTGAATATGTGCAGAACATCGTCATCCGCGCACTGACGCCGGATGCCCCGCCTTATGCGGCCATCGTCGAGGAGTGCTTCCCCGAAAGCGCGCTGAGCGATCCGTTCGTCTTCTTTGATGCGGTGGGAGATCCGGACAAGTTCAATGCCAATCTCGCGACGATGATGGACAGCTGTGATCGCTTCATTGATCGCGGGACCATCGACGTTATCCCTACCAGCCAATATAATTTCTGACAGGACCCGCTTCATGAAATCAGTCCGCATCGGCGGCGGTAGCGCCTTCTTCATCGATAGCGCCATGGCGGTGCCGCAGCTGTTGAAGGCCGGTGTCGACTATATCATCCTCGACTATCTGGCCGAAGGCGCGATGGGGCTGCTTGGTCGGATGCGGCTCGCCGATCCAAAGGCTGGTTTCCCGTCCGATTTCATGGATGTCCATATCGGGCCATTCCTCAGCCAGATCGCGGCCAGCGGCACCCGGATTGCGGCGAATGCGGGCGGTGTTAATCCGCTGGCGCTGGCAGACAAGCTGCGCGCGCGCATCGCAGAGCTTGGCCTTAACATTCCAGTTTCGGTGATCCATGGCGATGACCTGATGGACCGGCTGGACGGCCTTGCCGACACACGCGATATGTTCACCGGCACGCCCTTCCCGCAAGCTGGCGTCACCAGTTGCAATGCCTATTTGGGTGCCTTCCCGATTGCGGCAGCCTTTAACAAAGGCGCGCAGATCGTCATCACGGGGCGGGTCGTTGATTCCGCTTTGGCGCTTGGCGCGCTGATCCATGAATTTGGCTGGCGGCCGCAAGAGTGGGACAAGCTTTCCGCCGGAACATTGGTCGGCCATCTCATTGAATGTGGGCCACAAGTCACTGGCGGCACCTTTACCGATTGGCGCGAAGTTGACGGCTGGGCGACCATTGGCGCACCGATTGCCGAATGTCATGCCGATGGCAGCTGCATCATCACCAAGCCGGACGGCACAGGTGGGCTGGTTTCGGTCGGCACGGTTGCGGAGCAGATGCTCTACGAAGTCAGCGACCCGCAGGCTTATCTGGTGCCAGATGTGGCCTGCGACTTTTCTGCCGTGCGGATTGAACAGGCAGGCGAAAACCGCGTCCATGTGTCGGGCGCGCGCGGCAATCCGCCGCCTGCGACATTAAAGGCCTGCGCCACTTGGGATGATGGCTGGCGGGCCGTTGCCTATCAGCCCGTCATCGGCCCGGGCGCGCGCGAACGGGCGACCAAGCAGTCCGCGGCCTTGTTTGAACGGGGCTCGCTGATGCTGCGTGGCCGCAACATGGCCGACTGGCGGCGGACCGAGGCTGTTCTGATCGGCAGCGAAGAGGAAGTGATCGTCAAACTTGTTGTCGAGCATGACGAGATGCTGGCCGTCCAGATGTTCCTGCGCGAACAATTCGCCGCCATCTCGGCCATGTCGCCGGGCACAAGCGTCGCCTTTGGCCCATCGGTCGGGCCGATGATGAACCTCGTCTCGTTCACCGTGGACCGCGCCATGGCCGTGCCACATGTCGATGGCGTGCCCTGCCCTGATGAGATCACGAGCGTTTTTTCGTCCGACATGATTGTGAGAGCGGTGGCG
>JBBATT010000190.1:903-5038 GCA_040398605.1 Chakrabartia sp. | reverse complement strand
CATAGATGTTTTTTGGCGTTTCAACGCGCATGGCCTGCGGATCATTGCGGGCGATTCTGCCCGAGATGATCGCGACGGCCCCTTTTCTGAGGAAGCTGACAAAGCGGCCCTTTTGGGTGGTGTCATTATAATCGAAGGACCGGAACGTCATCTGCGTACCCGGCCCTGCCGAAAGGCGGGTGTTGTCGATGAAGGTCACACCTGCCTTGCCGCGCGCGCCGGTGATCAGAGTGTCCCCGGTTTCGATGACGAATCCCGGCTTCAACGACAGCAGTTTGCCATCCCGCTCAATCGACGCGGCGCCGCTTGCCAGCTTGATACGGCCAATGTCCGCCCAAGCTGGCTGGGCCAGCGCAATGGCCAAAACTGCCCCTGTTCCAATGACCCGCACGCAACCCCCTGCCCGATATGCATCTATCAAATGCGCCAATGTGGCCAAATTGGCAAGAGTTCGATCCACAACCTTTGCGCATCACCCCCTTCCCCAAAGGGTGACTGTAGCCTATCAGTCTGGCGCCATGTGGCAGCTCTATCAGTTCGCTCTCTGTCCGTTTTCTCGCAAGGTCCGCCTTCTCATGGGAGAGAAGGGCGTGGGCTATCAGCTTGTCCGCGAATATCCGTGGGAACGGCGCGATGAATTCGTGGATCTTAACCCGACGAGCCAGACCCCCGTCCTGGTCGAATCGGAACGCGGACTGACGCTCATCCATTCCAACGCGATATGCGAATATCTGGAATAGACGGTCGATCAGTCGCCGATGATCTCAGGGACGGCCCCCAACCGGGCTGAAATCCGTCGGCTCACCGCTTGGTTTGACGAACAATATTACATGCAGGTTGTCGGCCCGCTTCTTCATGAGCGTATGGAAAAGCGCCTCGTCCACCGATCCGCACCCGATGGCGGCGTGTTGCGGCAGGCAATGAAGAACGCCAACCAGCTGCTCGACTATATCGACTGGCTGCTCGACCATCGCAACTGGCTGGCCGGCGCAAGCCTGAGCCTCGCTGATCTGGCGGGTGCCGCGCACATTTCCGTCGCTGATTACCTCGGCGGCATTGACTGGCGCGGCCATGAAGCGACCAAGCGCTGGTATTCAGGCCTCAAGTCCCGGCCCTCTTTCCGCCCGCTGTTGAGCGAACGGATGGAAGTCATTCCACCGCCTGCACATTATGACAAGGTCGACTTCTAAGTCTTTGCAACCGTGAAGATGTAGTTCAGCGACAGATCATCCGAAAGGTGCAGACCTGACGTGGCCGAAAAGGCAATGCCGCGCATGTCTCCGGCGACCAGACCTGCATCGCTGAGAAGGCCCTGCATCTCCTCAGGCGTCAAGAACTTGTCCCAATCATGCGTGCCCTTGGGGATGGCGCCGAAACCTTCGCCAAGGGTAATCATGGCGAGTTTTGATTTGGGCGTTCGGTTGGGCGTGGAGAGGATCATGAGCCCGCCCGGTGCCAATCGGTCGCGAAGGGCCGTGAGGAAGGCGGCGGGATCGCTGACATGCTCAATGACCTCCATTGACGTCACGAGATCAAATGTCTCCGTCATCCCGCTGACGTCGGCGCAGCGATAGTCGATCGACAATCCCCCTGCTGCGGCGTGCGCCGATGCGACGGCAATGCTCTCTGCTGCGGCATCCACGCCGGTCACTTTTGCGCCGAGGCGGGCCATGGGCTCGCAGAGCAGTCCTGCCCCGCAGCCCACGTCGAGCGCGGTCTTGCCCAAAAGCGGACGGAAGGTCGCATGCGCCGTGGGCCAATGGGCGTCAATCGCCTCCCGGATGAATTTGAGCCGCACCGGGTTCAGCTTGTGCAGCATCGCCGAGGAGCCCTTGGGGTTCCACCAGTCTGCAGCGAGCTTGCCGAAATGCGCGGCTTCCGCTGGGTCAATCGTGGTTGTGGTGCTTGCCTTTGCCATACCCCTTCCCTAACAGGACGGCGCCTTATGGCCAAACCCGCATTTGCGACACAACACAGGGAATTCGATGGCCCGCATCGTAATGAAGTTCGGCGGCACGTCCATGGCGGGGACGGAACGCATCCGCAACGTGGCCGCCCGCGTGAAGCATGAAGTGGACGCCGGCAATGAAGTCGCCGTGGTTGTCTCTGCCATGGCGGGCGAAACGGACCGTCTGATCAATTTCTGCCGGGAAGCAGCCCCGCTGCATGATCCCAAAGAATATGACGTTGTCGTCGCCGCTGGGGAGCAGATTACATCGGGCCTGCTGGCGATCACGCTGCAGGCAATGGGGGTCAAGGCGCGGAGCTGGCTGGGATGGCAACTGCCGATCCAAACGTCTGATGCACACGCCTCTGCCCGGATCGAAGACATTGACACAGCGGGCCTGATTGCCGCGATGAGCGCAGGCGAAGTCGCTGTGATCCCCGGCTTTCAGGGCGTTACGGCTGACAACCGCATCACCACGCTCGGCCGGGGTGGATCCGACACCTCGGCTGTTGCGGTCGCTGCTGCCGTCAAGGCAGACCGGTGCGACATCTACACCGATGTCGACGGCGTCTACACAACTGACCCGCGCATCGTGCCCAGGGCGCGCAAGCTCGCCAAGGTCACCTATGAAGAAATGCTCGAGCTGGCGAGTGTCGGGGCCAAGGTGCTCCAGACCCGTTCGGTCGGCCTTGCGATGAAGGAAAATGTGCGCGTGCAGGTGCTGTCTTCCTTTGATGCGCCAACAGACAATCCCATCCCCGGCACGCTTATCGTCGGCGACGACGAAATCGGAGAAGACGAAATGGAACGCCAACTGATCACCGGCATTGCCCACGACAAGAATGAAGCCAAGGTGACGCTGACCAGCGTACCCGACCGGCCGGGCGCTGTGGCCAACATCTTTGGCCCGCTGGCCGATGCCAATATCAATGTTGATATGATCATCCAGAATATCGCGCATGACAGCGGCTCCACCGACGTGACTTTCACGGTGCCCGGTGCCGAACTGGCGCGCGCCATCGACACGCTGGAAAAGGGCAAGGACGTCATTGGCTTTTCAAACCTGATGCATGACACCAAGGTCGCCAAGATCTCTGTCGTCGGCGTCGGGATGCGCAGCCACGCTGGTGTCGCAGCCACGATGTTCAAGGCGCTCGCCCAGCGCGGCATCAACGTGCAGGCGATCTCGACGTCTGAAATCAAAGTCTCCGTCCTTATCGACGAGGATGAGACAGAACTGGCGGTCCGCGTGCTGCACACGGCCTATGGCCTTGATGCTGAGGACGCAGCGTGAGCCAACTTCACGCACTGATGGCGCGCGGCACGGAATTTCTGGGCTCAGAAATGTCCATCATGGCCGGCGCCATGAGCTGGATCAGCGAGCGGCATCTTGTCTCCGCCATGTCCAATGCAGGCGGCTTTGGTGTGATTGCAGGTGGCGCGATGCCGCCGGAAATTCTCTCCGCAGAAATCGCGGCCACCAAGGCGATGACGGACAAGCCCTTTGGCGTGAACCTCATCACCATGCACCCGCAGCTGAGCGATCTGATTGCGATCTGCGCGCAGCATAAGGTGACGCATGTCGTTTTGGCAGGTGGCCTGCCGCCTGCGGGCGCGATTGAACAGATCAAGGCGTTCGGCGCCAAGGTCATCTGCTTTGCCCCGGCTTTGTCGTTGGCGAAGAAGCTCGTCCGCTCGGGCGTTGATGCGCTGGTCATCGAGGGCATGGAAGCAGGCGGCCATATTGGCCCCGTGTCCACCTCCGTCCTCGCACAGGAAATCCTGCCCGAGATGGCGGACGTCGTTCCGGTGTTTGTCGCTGGCGGCATTGGCCGGGGCGAGATGATGGCGGCGTATCTGAAACAGGGCGCTGCAGGCGTGCAGATCGGCACGCGGCTTGTCTGCGCCACTGAGTGTATTGCCCACCCGGCCTTCAAAAAGGCGTTCCTGCGCGGCAATGCGCGGGATGCGATTGCCAGTGTGCAGATTGACCCGCGCCTGCCGGTTATCCCCGTCCGCGCGCTCAAAAATGCAGGCACGGAAGAGTTTACCCGCAAGCAAGTGGAAGTCGCGGCCATGCTGGATCGCGGTGAGGTTGATATGGCGGCTGCACAGTTGGAAATTGAACGTTTTTGGGCCGGCGCCCTGCGTCGCGCCGTCATTGATGGTGACGTCGAAAATGGCTCG
>JBBATT010000190.1:0-893 GCA_040398605.1 Chakrabartia sp. | reverse complement strand
GGAAGAGCCTGTTGCAGCCATTTTGAGCACGCTCGTTCGCGAGGCTGAAGAGGCCTTGGCCGGAAACGACTAAAATCTGTCCCAATTAGGGACGTCGAACCCCTCCATATTGGTTGCGAATCGGGCCGCAAACGCGTAACTTATGCCTATCGGTCGGGGTCGCACCAGGCGAAGTGTCCATGCAATGGCAGGGCACGCACAGGGGCAATGATTTTATGCGTTTGAAATCCTTAGCGATCCTTTCCGCATCTGCGTTGGCGCTTGTGACGGCGCCTGCGGCAAACGCGGCGACATTCTTTTTTGATCTGGTCGGCAATTCCAGCCTGAGCGGCTCATTCGGCAATGCGCGCACATTCAGCGCGACCACGGCTGGGAAAACGATCAATGTCCGCGCAACGGCTTGGAGCGTTCAGAGCAACATTGTCCGCAGCTCGTTCCTTGGGGCTTATGGCAATGGCTTGGGCGTCACCAACCGGGGTGAAGGCAACGGTGCAAACAATACGCATACCGTGGATAATGACGGCCGGGCCGACTTCATTCTGTTCCAGTTCGACAAGCCAGTCGAGTTTCTGTCTGGCCGCTTTACGGCCTATCAGCTTTGCAGTGGCTGCACGATCGATACTGACGCTTCCATCGACTTTGGCACGACCGCAACCGCTTGGAGCTCAGGTCTTTCGCTCGACAACACGAATGTTTCGGTCGTCAACGGCATCTTGAACGGCGCAGGCTATGAAGCACTTGGTGGATCTTCTTCCGGGATCCGCGACCTCCAGCCGGGGGCCGCTGGCCAGAAGGTTGGCAACATCTGGATGGTTGCCTCCTCCTTAATCAACAAGGATGGCAGGAAGGACTCGTTCAAGTTTGACGACCTGACCGTGTCCTATATCGATCCG
>JBBATT010000189.1:0-5062 GCA_040398605.1 Chakrabartia sp. | reverse complement strand
CCTGCCCCGCCATCCTTAGGCGGCAGACCAGAGACAAACTTTGTCCCTTTGGAAATATCGAGAATATCCTGCGCGCTGATGCCCACGTCCTGCGCGGTCACATAGCGCCCCCCAAGGCTGTCTACAGCACGGGCAAAGGCAGCAATGAGCTCAGGAGATTTGGTCCGATCCGCGTCGGCCAGAATAACGGCCTTGCCACCACCCATGGCGAGCCCCGCCATGGCGTTCTTATAGCTCATCCCCCGGGAAAGACGCAGCGCGTCTGTGATGGCCGCCTCCGGCGCGGCGTAGTGCCAAAAGCGCGTGCCGCCGCCGGCCGAGCCGAGATGTGTTGAGTGAATGGCAATGATCGCCGTCAGCCCCGCTTTCGGATCACGAAAGATATGAAAGCCCTCATGATCATCGAAATCGGGCAACATCCAGGGGGCGGTCATGACAGGCTCCATTGGCAATAAAATTTCAAGCGCGCGCAATAGTCTTATTACGCGCGATTCGCCAGCAATGGAGGAGAATGGGGCGACCGACGGGATCCGAACCCGCGACCTCCGGTACCACAAACCGGCGCTCTAACCAACTGAGCTACGGTCGCCACAATTTGAGAGCGCGCCTCTAAGCGACTCCTCAACTCAACGCAAGTGCGTTGCGGCGGGTTTCGGCGCGCTCTATCGCAACCCTGATGCGTATTGTTCCTGTCCTTCTTTGCCCCCTGCTCCTTTACGGCTGTGTGGCCCAAATTGCGGCCGACGTCGTGACCGCTCCGTTCAAGGTTGCAGGCGCTGTCATCGATGCCACGACGACGAGCCAGTCCGAAGTCGATGAAAAGCGCGGACGGGAGATGCGAAAATCCGAGGAACACCAGCGCAAGGCAGCCAAAGAAGCCCGCGAACAGGCCAAAGCGCGCCGCGGCGATTAGTCCGACTTGCCTCCCCCCACGCTCCTCTGCGAAAGAGACAGTCGTCAACCGGGAGATAGAAGCATGACCATGGAACGCGTCGTCCGTATTACTGAGCAAGGCGGGCCAGACGTCATTCAATGGGTCGATGTGGACCTGCCTTCGCCCGGCCCCGGCGAAGTGCGCATGCGCAACACAGCGGTCGGCCTCAACTTCATCGACACCTATCACCGTGGCGGCGTCTACAAAATGGCAATGCCAAGCGGGCTTGGCGTTGAAGCAGCCGGTGTCGTCGAAGCCGTTGGCGACGGCGTGACCGACTATAAGGTCGGCGACCGCGTCTGCACCTTTGGACTGGCTGTCGGCGCCTATGCGACCGCGCGCAATATCCCGGCTGCCATGCTGTTCCATGTGCCCGACGACATTTCAGACGAGATCGCCGCCGCCGCCCTTTTGAAGGGCTGCACGACGGAGTTCTTGGTCGAGCGGTGCGCCACGGTGCGCGCTGGAGATGCGGTCCTCGTTCACGCGGCCGCAGGCGGCGTCGGGCTGTTGCTCGTCCAATGGCTCAAGCATCGCGGCGCGACTGTGATCGGCAGCGTGAGCACTGAGGAAAAGGCAGCCATCGCCCGGGCCGCAGGTGCTGACCACATCATCAACTATGCAACCGAAGACACAGCGGCCCACTGTCGGCAACTGACGGGTGGCAAGGGTGTCAGCACGGTATTCGACGGCGTCGGTATGGACACGTGGGAAGCTTCGCTCAAATCCTGCCAGCGCCGTGGCCTTGTCATCAGCTATGGCAATGCGAGCGGCCCGGTAACGGGCGTTGACCTGCGCGCTGTTGCCAATGCAGGGTCGCTCTTCATCACGCGACCCACGCTCTACGACTATTATGTCGATCCGGTTGAACGGGCAGCGGGCGCTGCCCAACTCTTTGACATGATCCGCAAGGGCGTGGTGAGCGTCGACATTCGCCAGCGTTATGCCTTGGCCGATGTCGCGCAGGCGCACCGTGACCTTGAGGCGCGCAAAACGACAGGTTCGACAATCTTTTTGCCATAGGTGAAACCAAAGGCCCGGCGCCCTTTCGCGAAGCCCCCCGCTCGTCTAGGCGGGCGGTCATGCCATCTCCCCCCAGATCCCCAAGCAGCCTCGGCCCTAGCGGCACCGGCCCAAGCGGCCCCGGACGTGTCGAATTTGTTATCCTGATTTCGGCGATCATGATGATCGTCGCCTTTGCGATTGATTCCATGCTGCCCGCCCTTCCCGCCATCAGCCAAGCGCTGGGGGTCGGCGATGTGTCCCAACGCCCGCTGGTCATCTCTTCGTTTCTGCTCGGTTTCGCCGTTGGCCAGTTGTTCGTCGGCACGCTATCGGACCGATATGGCCGTCGCGGGCTCATGCTATGGTCGTTGTTCGGGTTTGCGGTGGCGAGCCTTGCCGCCGCCCTTGCCCCGACATTTGATCATCTGCTTGTCGCCCGCGCTGTGCAGGGCATTTTTGCCGCAGGCGCCCGCGTGATCGTCACGTCAACGGTGCGCGACCGGTTTGAAGGGCGCGACATGGCGCAAGTGATGAGCTTGTCGAGCATGATCTTCATGGCCGCCCCCATCCTCGCCCCCGCAATGGGGCAGGCGATTTTGCTGGTGGGCCCTTGGCGCTGGATCTTCGGCGCGCTTGCCGCCATCGGCCTCGCCATCTGGGCTTGGGTGCTGTGGCGCCTGCCCGAAACACTTGCAGCCCAAGACCGCATCCCGATTGAACGGGACACCGTGATCGCGTCGGCAAAGCTCGTTCTCACCGACCGGATGTCGGTGGGGTATAGCGTTGCTATGGCGATGCTGTCCTGTGCGCTGTTCGGCTTCCTCATGTCGGTACAGCAGATTTTTGAAACGACATTCCAGCGGGCGGACCTGTTGCCGACCGGATTTGCGATCATGGCATCGGGCATGGCCATCGCCTCTTTGCTGAACGCCGCCTTTGTGCAGCGGTTCGGGATGCGCTTGATTGGCCATGGCGCCCTGTTCTTCTTCACGATCATTGCCGCCGTCCACGCCACCTTGTCGCTGAGCGGATATGAAACGCTGCCGGTGTTCATCGGACTGCAGATGCTGATGATGATGGGCTTTTCCTTTGTTGCCGGCAACTTCGGGGCGATGGCGATGGAAAACATGGGCGGCGCTGCCGGGATGGCAAGCTCGCTGCAGGGGTCTCTTGCCAATCTGCTGGGAACGGTGTTCGGGACGATCATCGGCCAGTCCTTCGACGGCACGACGGGGCCGCTTTATATCGGCTTCACGGTCTCAGGAGTGGTTGCACTCGTGGCAGTTTACGTGACAGAGGGTGGTCGATTCTTCGTTGCGCGCCACAACCATTAGCGCACCGGGGCAAAAGCTTGGGGAGCAGGACATGGCCTATTGGTTGGTAAAGTCAGAACCGCACAAATATAGCTGGGACATGATGGTGAAGGACGGCCGCACCCATTGGGATGGCGTGCGCAACCATCAGGCGGCGATCAACCTGAAAGCCATGGCAGTGGGCGACAAGGCGTTCTTCTACCACAGCAATGAAGGCAAGGAGATTGTCGGCATCGTCGAGATCGTCCGCACCGCCTATCCTGACCCGAGCGATCCCGCCGGCCGCTTTGTGATGGTGGATGTGTCCCCCATACGCCCGGTGAAGCGCGCTGTGACTCTGGCTGAAATGAAGGCCGAACCCAGCCTTGCCGACCTCGCGCTCATCCGCCAGTCACGCCTCTCCGTGGTTCCAGTCAGCGATGTGCATTGGGCGATCATCAGCGCGATGACCGGAGAGACGGCATGAGCGATGCGGTCCTGATCGAACAACGGGGCGGTCTGGAGATCGTGACGCTCAATCGGGGTTCGTCACTCAACGCGCTCTCCGAAGAGATGACGGTTGCGCTCGTCGACTATTTCGATGGGCTCCACAAAAGGCACGATGTCCGCGTCGTCATCCTGAAGGCAGAGGGCAAAAATTTCTGTGCTGGCCTGGATTTCAACGGCTGGCCAAAGTCTGACGACGAAACACCCGTCCTCGGCACCCTTCGCACGCAGACGATGATCGGCAACATCTACCGCCGGATGCGCAGTTGCCCCCAGCCGATCATCGCACTGGCCCAGGGCGCTGCTTGCGGCGGTGGCCTCTCGCTGCTCTGCGCTTCAGACGTCCGCTTTGGCACACCCGATTTCCGCATGAACGCCGCCTATATCCGCATCGGCCTTGGCGGCTGCGACATGGCGTCGAGTTACTTCCTGCCGCGCCTTGTCGGTGCCTCGCTTGCGTCTGAGATGATCCTCACCGGCCGCTTCATCAAGGCCGAGCGGGCGGTGTCATCCGGCTTCCTAAGTGAGACTGTCGAACACGACGCCCTGCTCGACACCGGCATTGCGCTGGCCGAGGAAATGCTGGCGACCTCGCCTTGGGGGCTGCGCTTGTCCAAACAGGCGCTCAACCTCAACATCGACGCGCAGGGTCTCGAAGCGGCGATGGCCATTGAGGACCGGCAGCAGGTCATCCTCAGCCAGACGGAGGACTATCGGGAGGCGTTCACGGCTTTCCTCGAAAAGCGGGCGCCGGAGTTCAAGGACAAGTAAAACCCTCAACCCGTTTGGGCTGAGCCTGTCGAAGCCCTGTCCTTCCCTTCTTCGAACAAAGAGAAGGACGGCCCTTCGACAAGCTCAGGGCAAGCGGAGTTTAGAGAAGCCTACCCCTCTAAAATCGCCGCCGCTTCAAGCAGGCGGTTGCCATGGTCGGTTTCTTCGCGGCCATTGGCACGGAGCAGTTCTGCCGCGCCTTCATGGCCAATGCTCGACGCCCAATTTTCGTAAAGCTTGTCGCCCGCAAATTCACTCTCAGCGGTCTTGCGCAGGCCTTCAGGCGTGATGGCGGCAACAGGAATATGGCCCGTGAGATAGGGATTGTCCGCAGCGGCGGGTGCCGGAAAATCCTCGCCGGTCAGAAGCTTCACCACTTCGGCGGCACGACGGGCGTGCTTCATTTCTTCATGACCGTTCTCGATCAGCAACTCTTTTACGCGCGGATGCTCGGCGGCTTCGGCGCTCTTTTCATAGAGCGTCTGGCCGGCGGCTTCGACAAGGACCATGACCTTGATGTCGGTCACCGTCGGTGCAGTGACGGAATTGATGC
>JBBATT010000188.1:0-5067 GCA_040398605.1 Chakrabartia sp. | reverse complement strand
AAGCATTTCATCGGGCGGCGCACCTGCGCCATCCTCACGGGGAGCGCGGCGCGGCGCCGCAAGCAGCTGGAGAAGGATGTTGACTTCTACATCATCAACCACGACGGACTGGGTATCGGAGTTCCGGCTACCCGCAAATCGCCACTTGAGGGGCTGGCCAAAGACATCTCTCTACGTGCGGACATACGGCTCGGGCTTGTCGACGAAGCATCCGCCTACCGAAATGCTTCGACTCGACGGCATCGAGCTGCACGGGCGCTACTACGTGATCGACCGTATCTCTGGATGATGACGGGCACGCCGACGCCGAACGGGCCGACCGACGCCTACGGCATGGCCAAGCTCGTCAACGACGCGCATGGCGAGACGTTCACCAACTATAAGCAGCGCGTGATGATGAACGTCTCGCAATTCAAGTGGGTGCCGCGCGCGGGCGCCAGCGCCGAGGCGCACAAGCTGCTCCAGCCCGCGGTCAGGTTCGCCATCGAGGATTGCGTGGAGCTACCCCCCTGCACGGTGCAGCAGCGCGAAGTGCCGCTCTCGGCGACGCAGGCCAAAGCGTATCAGACGCTGAAGCACGAGGCGGTGCTGGCGATGCAGAGCGGAGCGCTGGTCCACGCAGTCAACGAAGCAGCGCTCAGACAAAAACTTATCCAAGTGGCGTGTGGCGCGGTGTACGACCAGCACCACGACAGCTACCGCTTGGAGCCGGGGCCACGTCTGGCCGAAGTCGACGACATCATCGAAGAGACAGGCCGCAAGGTCGTCATCTTCGCGCCCTTGACAAATGTGGTACATATGCTACATGAGCATCTAAAGGGGCGATACAATTGCGCGATGATAAACGGCGAGGTCAAGGGCAAGGCGCGTGACGATGTGATCCGGCGCTTTGGCGATCCTGAGAACGAGCTGCGCGTCATCGTGGTCGACCCCGGCACAGTCTCGCACGGCGTTAACCAGTTCGTAACGGCGAACGTGGCGATCTGGTACGGGCCGACCGACAAGACCGAGCAGTACATACAGGCAAACAAGCGCATCGACCGCCCTGGCCAGACGGTTCCAACGACGATCATCCAGTTGGTCGCGACGAAGACCGAGAAGGAAATCTTCGCAAGGCTGGAGGCCAACGAGTCGATGCAGGGTGTGGTTCTCAAACT
This sequence comes from Chakrabartia sp., assembly GCA_040398605.1. Taxonomy (GTDB): domain Bacteria; phylum Pseudomonadota; class Alphaproteobacteria; order Sphingomonadales; family Sphingomonadaceae; genus Aquisediminimonas. The sequence continues at coordinate 3,910 of JBBATT010000188.1, read as the reverse complement.
CGCGGAGGAATAGGGTGAATGAGTATCTCAGAGAACACGAAAATATGGGTGGCTCAGGTCCGCTCCCCACCGAACTGAGCAACCCAGGCCACTATGATCGGTGGACGTGCCCCGGCTGCTACGAGGACTATTCAAGGCTAGACGGGGACGGAGCATGACCCCAACCCCCGAGCAGTGCATCGAGCAGTACATGCGGCTGCGCGGTGCGAAGGAGGCGCGCGAGAAGGCGCTGAAGGCCGAGATCGCGGAGTACACCGCGGGCCTCGAAGCCATCGAGAACTATCTGCTCTCGGTGATGCTGGAGCGCAAAGAGGTCCAGATAAAAACCGCGCACGGGACCGCGTTTCAGTCTCCACAGATGCGCGCGAAGTTGGTCGACAGGCAAGCGCTGGTCGACTATGTCAAGCGTACCGGCGACTTCGGCCTGTTCACCAACGCCGTGGCCAAAGAAGCCGTTGTCGAATACACCGAGGCCAACAAAGCCCCGCCCCCTGGCGTCGAGATCACCCGTTTTGTCCAAGTGAACGTGAGGCGCGCGTGAGCACCTGCAAAAACGAAGCCCAGCTTCGTCGATACCACGAAAGGAAGTGTAACTAATGTCTGTTCTGCAACGCCCTGCCTATCTCGCCAATCGAACGCAGTCGACGCTCGCCAGCACGCTCTCGGGCGGGCTCGGCGTTGCGCAGCCCCCGCGCATCAGCCTCAAGGACGACCGCTTTACGCTGCTGATGCCGAACGGTGATCGCCACCCCGCGATCGCGCCCTCGCTGACGATCGGTGTGATCGTAGTTGGCGGCAATCCGACCGCGAGCCGCATCTACTACGACGCCAACTACGACGCTGCGGACGCGGCGGCGCCGATCTGCTGGTCCGACAACGGCGTCGGCCCCTCGGTCGGCGCCGGCACACCGCAGAGCGCGACCTGCGCCGAGTGCCCGCGGGCGGTGTGGGGGTCGAAGGTCAGTCCGCAGGGGTCCAAAATCCCAGCCTGCTCGACGGTCAAGAAGGTGGCGGTGTTGGTGGCCGGCGCTGGCGAAACCGTGTTCCTGCTGCAAATCCCGCCCGGCTCGCTGAAGCCCTGGCGCGGGTTCCTGGCGCACCTGGACACGCTCGGCGCGGCGATCGACGAGGTGATTGTCCGCCTGTCCATGACCGACAAGACCCTGGCGTTCGAGCCGGTCGACTTTCTGCCGCAAGCCGTCTACGAGTTTGCGCAGAAGATCATGGCTGGCCCCGAGCCCGACGCGGTCGTGGGCGTCAAGGACAAGGCGCGCGAGGGGTTCCTGCCGGGGCCAGCGGCTCAGCCTGCGTTGGGGTTCGTGACGCAGACCCAGGCCGATGCCAACACGGCGCGCACGCTCTCGATGCCGGCGCAGCCCCTGTTCACGCAGCAGCCCGCCGTCGAGGTCGAGAGCCCCGCCGAGCGTGAAGCGCGCGAGTTCGCCGAGTTCAAAGCAGCCAAGGCAGCAGGCGCCCACGCGCAAGTCGCCGACATCGCAGCCGCAGCGCCGCAGTTCGGCGCTGCGCCCGAGCCCGCCAAGCGCGCCCGCGCCAGGAAGGGTGAGACCGTCGTTGGCCCCGGCCCGATCGCCGCGGGCACGTTCGCGGCGCCCCAGGCTGGCGGGTTCATCGGTGGCGGTTCGCCCCCGCCCTCGACGCCCGCGGGCTTTGGGATGGCCCCCCCGGCCAACGCGGCCCAGGGTGTCGCCGACGCCATCGCGAAGGCGTTCAACCTACCCACCTGAAGGCTCTGGCTCATGACGCCTGAAAAGTTTATCACGGATCTCCGCGCGGTTGCCGCGCGGAGTTTCCTCAACGAGAGCGACTTGGCGCTGTGGTTTGGGCGGCCAAGGTCCACTATACGAACGTGGCTTAGGGGTGAGCGCGTGGTCCGGGCGGGGGAGATATTTCAAGAATGTGCGCGCAGGCTCTCGCTTCTCAGGCTCGCCATAGCCAAGAAACACTTCCCGGTGCCCTACCACATTCCGCGCACCGACCGCGTCAAATACATCAAACAGGCATTTAAGAATGCCGACAACGCTGGAGTTTCTGCGCGCGATCCTGCCCGAAAGCGGTAGGTACTGCGCCGCTGTCTTCGACCCTGACGACATCAACTACAGAAGGCAATTTTTCTATGACAACCTCACCGGACTGTCAGACGCCGTGTTGGGTCTCGACGCTGCCAATGTTGGAACGCGGCGTGGCGTCTACCACGGCTGCGCCTCTTACAATGGCCGATCTCGAAAGGCCGCTGACGTTCAACGCCTGCGAACTTTATTTTGCGAGTTTGATTGCGGCGGCGAAGGAGACCCCTATTCATCGACAAATGACGCCCTGGCAGCGCTTGCAGGATTTTGTCGACAACTCGCGCTACCTGCCCCCCTTGTTGTGTTTTCTGGCGGCGGTCTGCATTGTTATTGGCCTCTTAGAGATGCGCTCACTCGTGACGCCTGGGAGCCCCTGGCTGCTGCCCTGAAGGCAGCGCTCGCCGCCCATGGCGTCAAGTCCGATCCGCACCGAACTGCCGACTGCGCGTCGATCCTGCGCCCGCCCGGCACGACCCACCGCAAAGGCACGCCGACCCCCGTGCTCTGCGGCCCGATCATGGGGCCTTACTCTCTGGAGGCGTTCGATGGGCTGGTTCGTTTTGGCGCTGCTCGCTTGGCTGGGGTTCAATCTAACGTTCTTTCTCTGGCGCCTGTGGCTGGGGTCCAGGCGCGACCGAGTACGGGCAGTGATACGACGAAAGGGCAGCTACGACAGCTACTAGGGGTCACTCATGCGCCTGAACCTATCGACTTCGACGCACTTTGCCGAGGCTGCGGTCAGCTACGCCTATTCCGCGATCAGCGCGGCTGTCTACCAGAACCTCTATGGTATGCGGGTCTCGGCGTGCTTAGCTTCTGCGGAGGCGGCGATGCTGTTGGCCATGAGTGGTCAAGCGGGCACCCGAACTACACCCCCCGCGAGACGCAGGCCCGGCTGGATCGCGCCCGCCAGCTCGCCGGGCCGACAACATGCGCGCGTTTTCGCGATCTCGACCCTGGACAATGCGCAGGCTGCCGTTTCGGTAACTCCACACCACTGGAGGCGGCGCGCGAACTGCGGCCCGCGGACCCGAAACCGCAGACTGCGGCGGGCCCACAGGCACGCCGACCGGACGCCGAGCTTGGTGCGCCTGTTGACGGCTGGCGCCCGGTAGAAAGCCACCCCGAATATCGCTTCAACGGCTACAGCTTGGTCTTCGTCCAGGAAGACCAGGAGGGCAAGAAGGAGTCCGAGGCCAAGCTGACCGCCTACCCCGTGCTGTTCGCGTCCGTGCATATCGGCGAGATCAAGCGCGATCAGAACTACTACCTGCTTCGGCACTGGAAGCCGCACGCAGGTTGGCGGGAAATCGAGCTGAAGGCGTCGCAGATATTCGGCCCACAAATGGCCTCGACATTGTCGGACCTCGGCATCGTGGTGCATAATCCGGTGCGGTTCCAGCAATACGCGCGTGACGCGGTCGACGCGCTGCAAGCGCAGGAGCGGGCGAAAATGCAATACGAGCAGTTCGGTTGGAAAGACGAGAACAAGTCGTTCCTCTATGGCGACGTGCTCTACAGCGCCGAGGGCTACCAGCCGACCGCGCTCAGCAATGAGCTGCGCTACCGCTCGCAGTGGTTGCGCCCGGCCCCAGGCGGCTCGGTGGAGGGCTGGAAGGCCGCGGTGGACTGTCTCATGGGCCGGGGCAGCGAGGGCATGTCCTTCTGCGTGCTGGCGTCGTTCGCAGCCCCGTTGATGCGCTTCCTGGAGGGCAACGAGGGCGGCGCGGTGGTCAACCTGATGACGCGCCACTCAGGCGCCGGCAAGACCACGTCGCTCTCGGGGGCCTACACGGTCTGGTCATCGTCCGATCGCGGCCTGG
>JBBATT010000187.1:0-5079 GCA_040398605.1 Chakrabartia sp. | reverse complement strand
CGCCAACCTCGTGACGATGCCGCACCGTAGCCATGAATGGCAAGGCACCCTTGCCCAGCTGAAACTGGCCTTCGCGCATCGCGCCTTTGCCGTGCATGGCCCGGTCCCAGCTCCTTTTGGAGATGAGGGTGCCGCCAACCATATGCGGCTTTGTGCAACACATGGCACGGCGGGCGTGGAGGTCTTTGTCTATGGCCTCACTGGAGGCCCCTTCCCCGCGCGCCAGCATCTGGAAGCGTCCCGGTCTGTTGCCCGCTTCCATGGCGTCAACAGCGCGCTCTTCGTCCAGCAGTCCGAGGCAGCGATTGCCGCCGGCGCCTTTCATAATGATGTGGTGGCCGTGGCGAATGAGCGGGTCCTGTTCACGCATGAGTTCGCCTTTGCCGACAAGGACGCTTTTTACGCAGATTTGCGCGCCGCTTTGCCGGAGGTTGAAATTGTCGAGGTCCCGGCAAACCGTGTGTCTCTGGCCGATGCCATCCAGAGTTATCTCTTTAACGCGCAACTCGTCACCTTGCCCGATGGCGGCATGGCGCTGATCCTGCCCACCGAAGCGCAGGACAATGCTGCTGTTTGGACTTGGTTGCAGGAAATGATTGCAGGCAACGGCCCGATCCGACAACTTGTGCCTGTCGACGTCCGCCAATCTATGGCCAATGGCGGCGGCCCTGCCTGTCTGCGCCTGCGTGTTGTCTGTGATGCGGCGGATGTTGATCCGCGCTTTCTGGCGGATGAGGCTAAATTTGATGTCATTGCGGACGTCATATCCCAATGTTGGCCCGAAGCGATTGACCCCGCCGAACTTCGCGCGCCAACCTTATGGGCGGACATCCGGCGCGCGCGCGCCGCGCTTCTTACAAAGCTGTCGCTCGACGCGCTGTTGTCGGATTAACTTACACTTTACCAAATTTGTTCATCTGGGATGACGCAAATCCGGGGTTGGCCCGGCAATTGCACTAACACCTTCATGTTGAGCCTGATCAAACGACCATTCATTATCCGCACGCGTTTCGAAGCGTTGTTCATCATATATGCCCTGGCTCTGGGCGCTGCCGAGCGGGGCAAGGAATATGTCGATCAATATCCCGGCAGGATCGGGTGGATCATGTTTGGGGCGTGTCTTTTGGCCGTCCTGATGGCGGGCGCCAAGATCTTTGACGCGATCACCGCCCAACGGGATTGACCCGGCGAACCCAATCCGCCACCCGACAGGCTTCCCAAGAGGAGGCCACCAAAGTGTCCGCAACCGATCCGCGATCCATCGACCAGCTTTTGGAGATTATGGCGCAGCTGCGGCATCCCAAAACTGGCTGCCCATGGGATGTGGAACAGAGCTTTGCCACCATTGCCCCCTATACCATCGAAGAAGCCTATGAGGTTGCCGACGCAATAGAACGGAATGATCTGCCCGCCCTAAAGGATGAGCTGGGCGATCTTCTATTTCAGGTCGTGTTCCATTCCCGGATGGCCGAAGAAGCGGGTCATTTCGGCTTTGACGATGTGGCCGCGGCCATTTCCGAAAAGATGCTGCGCCGCCATCCGCACGTCTTTGGCGATGCAGAAAAGCCCAACTGGGAAGGGATCAAAGCGCTAGAACGCGCAGGCAATGACGATGCCAGCGCGCTTGGCGGGGTCGCCCTCGGGCTGCCCGCCTTGCTGCGCGCCGAAAAGATCCAGAAGCGCGCTGCACGAACAGGCTTTGACTGGCCGGATGCCGAAGGGGCCAAAGCAAAAATCATCGAAGAAATGGCCGAAGTTGAGGCCGCGACCAATCAAGATGAGCGGGAAGATGAGATAGGCGACTTGCTGTTCGCCGTCGTCAACTGGGCACGCAAAATGGACGTCGATCCAGAGGCCGCCCTGCGCCGCGCCACTTCAAAATTTGACCGTCGGTTCCGCGCCATGGAAAGTATGGCGGGAGACGCGTTTTCCGGGCTTGATCTCGATGCGATGGAAGCGCTTTGGCAAAGGGCGAAGCTCGCCGTCTAAGCCCGGCGGGATTCAAAGCGGCCAAAATCCTCGTCCGACATGCGCACGCTGACTGTCACCTGATCCCCATCAATCTGCTGATCAAGCACACGGCCATGGGCATGGACCCAAGCCAGCCGCGCGCCGTCACCTGTCCCCAGAACAATATCCCTCAAGCGGTGCGACGTCGTCAGATGGCGCGAACATAATTCTTCGATATCCAAGAGCCCGGCACCGGTCAGCGCGGAAGCCAGCACAACATTCTCGCGTCGCGCGGCCTCTTGCTGATGGAAAGCGAGTGCCTCTGCATCGAGCCGGTCAATCTTGTTCCAGACCTCAATCATCGGCGATGCGCCTTCGCCAAACACGCCAATGTCGGTCAGCACTGTTTCCACGTCGGCAGACTGTGCGTCGCTATCCGGATGCGAAATGTCGCGGACATGGATGATCAGGTCCGCTGAATTCACTTCTTCCAGCGTCGCACGGAATGCGGCGACCAATTGGGTTGGCAAGTCAGAGACGAAGCCCACTGTGTCAGAAAGGATCGCCTTGTCGATGCCGGGCAAGGAAATCTGACGCATGGTCGGGTCGAGCGTGGCGAACAACAGGTCTTCGGCCATCACCGTCGCACCGGTCATCCGGTTGAACAGCGTCGATTTTCCCGCATTGGTATAGCCGACCAGTGCGATGACGGGCCAAGGTGCCTTTTTGCGGCGATCACGGTGCAGCCCGCGTGTCCGGCGGACTTGTTCAAGCTCCCGGCGAAGCTTCGCCATCCGGTCGCGAATGAGCCTGCGGTCTGCCTCGATCTGGGTTTCACCCGGGCCGCCCAGAAACCCAAAGCCGCCGCGTTGGCGCTCAAGGTGAGTCCAACTGCGAACCAGACGCCCGGCCTGATAGTCGAGGTGCGCCAGTTCCACCTGCAAACGACCTTCCGCCGTCGCCGCCCGTTCGCCGAAGATTTCGAGGATCAGCCCCGTGCGGTCAATCACCTTCGCCTTGAGTTCGCGTTCAAGGTTGCGTTGCTGAACCGGCGTGAGCGCGCCATCGATGATGACAAGGTCCGCCTCGACGGCCGCCGCACGCGCCGCGATGTCCTGCACCTGCCCAGCCCCGAACAGGGTCGCAGGACGGGCCGCGCGAATTTTGAAACTCGCACGGTCAACAATGTGGAGACCAATCGCTTGGGCCAGACCAGAGGCTTCGTCCAGCCGCGACTCTGAGTCACGGCTGCTGGCGCCTACTTCGGGATAGACAACGACGGCCTTGGCACCACGCGCAAAGCCATCGTCTTCCTGTCGATTAAAAACGCTCAATCGCTGGCTTCTTCTTCCTCGGCAAGGTTCAGCGGATGCGCCGGCTGAACCGTCGAGATGGCGTGCTTATAGACCAGCTGCGCCATGGAATCGCGCTGCAGCAAAAGACAGAAAAGATCGAAGGTTGCCACTTCACCCTGCAACATCACGCCGTTAACCAAGAACATGGTGACGGGCGTCTGCGTCCGCTCGGTCGCGCCCAAAAAGACGTCCTGAAGGGACTTCTGGCGCTTTCCGTCGCCAATGGCTTCGCGCATTGCCGGAATATCGATCGGCTGGCCGGGCATGATTGTGGAAATGGCATGCTTGTAGATCAGCTGTGACTGACCATCGCGCCGCAACAGGACCGAAAAATTGTCAAACCAAGTGATGATCCCCTGAAGCTTGACGCCTTTGACGAGAAACATCGTCACGGGCACCTTTGCCTTACGCACGGTATTCAGGAAAATATCTTGGAGGTTGTTGGACTTATCAGCCACTGTTCATTCCTTTTCTATATTTGGCGGGTCATTAATCCCGCGATTGCGCCTGTTTCAGGCGTCTGTCGCTATTCCACAAAAAATCCGGGAACACCGTCTTTATACAGTCAGCAGGCCGCAGGGTCCACCGCGCTGTTTAGTCTTCGTTGGATTCCCGATCATCCACCATGCCCAAAATCTTGAGCTTCCGGTGCAAGGCAGATCGCTCCATCCCTATAAAATGGGCTGTGCGGGAAATGTTTCCGGAAAAACGGCGGATCTGCACCCGCAGATACTCCCGTTCAAAGGCTTCCCGCGCTTCACGCAAGGGCGCCCCCATGATCGCCGATGTCGGGCCGCTGCCTTGGGTGCTGGCGGGATCGTTGACGATCTCGGACGGGAGCATGTCCACATCGATGCGCGACATCCGGTCACCGGGGGCAAGGATGATTGTCCGTTCCATGATGTTGCGCAATTGGCGGACATTGCCTGGCCAGTCATAGGTCTGGAGTGCCGCCATCGCATCTTCGGCTACATCGGGCGTCGGCACCCGACGATCTGCGGAATAGCGGGCGATAAAATGTTCGACGAGCGAGGGAATGTCCTCCCGCCGTTCTGACAGCGACGGAATAAACACCGGCACGACATTTAACCGATAGTAGAAATCCTCACGGAACCGGCCTGCATCAATTTCATCCGTCAACGTCCGCGCGCTGGAGGAAAGAACACGCACGTCCACCTTCACCAACCGCTGGCCGCCGACACGCGCGAAACTCTGGTCGGTCAAAACGCGCAAGATCTTGCCCTGCGTCGTCATCGGCATATCTGCAATTTCGTCCAGAAAAAGCGTCCCGCCATGCGCGCGTTCAAGCAATCCCGGCGTGCTTGACCCGTCGGGGCGTTCAGACCCGAACAATTCCTCTTCCACACGCTCCGGCGTCATCCGAGCGGCAGACACCACAACGAACGGCGCATTGGCCCGCGGGCTCCAACTGTGGAGCATCCGCGCGGCAACCTCCTTGCCAACGCCAGCAGGCCCACTGATGAGCACGCGGCTGCCAGTGGGGGCAACACGCTTCAAGGTCGCGCGCACATGGTTGATGGCGCTGGACGTGCCGCTGAGTTGCTCATCGAGCCCATATTGCGCCCGCAGAGTCTCATTCTCAGCACGCAGCAATTCCGTTTCGGTGGCGCGCGTCACAAGGAGAAGCAGACGCTGCGCCTCAAAGGGCTTTTCAATGAAATCTGATGCGCCGCGCCGGATCGCCGTCACCGCAGTATCGAGATTGCCATGCCCGGATATGACCAGAACCGGCTGGCTCGGGTCCCGACGTTTG